>JBCDIO010000087.1:0-8831 GCA_038748815.1 Bacteroidota bacterium | reverse complement strand
TTGAAAGTTATTCATGCCAGAATCAGCCCTTAATCATCGTCGGTGAAATACATCTGCTAAGGTAAGAAAAGAGAAGTAAGAGCTAGTTTAAAATTCCACCTATCGGCTACGAACGGAAAATTTCATCCTGCCCTTCGTTAAAAAGCCTCTAAAAATAACTCAAACCATAAATGTTGGAAACCTGACCAGAAATAGACTAAAAGTCTTCTCATTTGTTAGGTTGTTAGGATATTTTAGTTTTGCCGTGCAGGTTTAACCGTACATACTTGCATCCCTTATCATTCAGAGAAATACGTTGATTTAAGAACCCTCCTGAAAATGCGAAGGATCTTTCACTGGTTAAGTTGCTTATACTTCCTAACCCTGCCACTTGTGGTTCAGGGCCAAAACCTAGTGTATAGCACATACGACATCACTGTTGCAGACGGGCTCATGAGTAATCGGGTATCGGATGTTTATCAGGACGCTGATGGCTTCGTTTGGCTACGTACCCTGGATGGGGTTGGGCGTTACGATGGACACTCTTTCCGTTGGTTCACCAAGTCCAATACCCCTCTGCGCGGAACCCCTCGTACCAATAAGATTGTGGAAGATGCCAACGGATACTTCTGGTTTACCGACGGCCTGCACGTCGACCTACTCAATCGCCATACCTTAGAAGTGGTCGCCCTGGAAGATAAGTTCTCCGATAACCTTCCCTTCGAATTACCTATCCGAAATATTTGGAAAGCCCCAAAGGGCGGCGTTTTTATCAAAATAGATGAAGAAGGAACCATTTACCACTATCACCCCAAAACGGGATTTCGATACTTGCACTATCTACAGGGAGCCGCTACCATTGATTGTGACGAAGTACACACCTGGGCCTATTATGGAGATTGTACTTGGGCAAAATTTAATGTAGAAACTGATGAACGTTTGAAAACGGTTTCCAATATGTACCGGGCCCAACTTATTGCTGACTACCGCCCCGGGGAGGATTGGTTTGCCTTTTTACATACAGAGTTATTAACTGTAAAAATCCTGAAAGCACATGATGGCGGTACGGAAGAAGTCTTTAGTTTTCAGGTGGAGGAAGAACCACCAGACTATAAAATGTTGGTATTGCATAATCCGGTAACGGATCAATTAATATTAAACGGTCTGTACCAGGACCAAACGCTCAGCCAAATTGACCTGGAAAACAACCAGATCGTACCAATTAAGAATTTCACGCCGATGAATACCGCTGTATTTCATCGGCTTTTACACATTGACAAAAACGGTATCTACTGGCAGCAGGCTAAACATGGTTTACGGCTAATTAAGATTTCTCCAAGTGTATTTACTCACTACGCCAGAGAGAATCCAGCCCGTGGTATTTGGGCGAACGACTCCATTCTTATAATCCAGCACCATTTTGTGGAATTAGATAAGCCAAACGAACGAAAAGTCATCCCAGATCTCCCGCCCTCTCAAAGTACCCTAAATATCGAAACGGAGGAACTATGGGTCGGAAATGCGCGAGGTATCTACCAGTTGAATCCTCAAGATCTCCGTATTCTTAATCATTTTCCAGCCGAAGAAAGCCATTCAACCTGGTCTATTTTACGAGATAAGGAAAGGCGGTGGTGGGCCGGATATTACGACGGTGGCTTGGGGGTCAAACAAGTTCAAGATTCCATCATTCGACCATTCAACAAGACAGAAGGCTACGATAAATTTAAGACGGGCCCCATCCTACAGTTACTAGAAGATGGTTCTTACATTTGGGCAGCCACTAAAAGTGGACTATACCTTATTCATAAAAAGAATGGAATTGAAAAAAGATACGGAACAGAAGCTGAACCGGATCAGTACCTTCCTTTTTCGGATATTCACTTCTTGCACAAAGATCAAGATGGTGTCTATTGGGCCGCCACCAATGCCGATGGCCTAATTCGATTCGAAATAGATGAGGAATACCGGGTCCAAAAGTTTAAAAAGTACACCACCGAACAGAACCTTTCGTCTGACGTTCTCTACGCCATCTTAGAAGATGATCGCAATCGATTATGGATCAGCAGTTTATATGGTATTAACTGCTTTTACAAAGATACTGAAGTAGTCGAAGTATTCAGTGATGCAGATGGTCTACCTAAGATGGAATTCAATCGAATTTCCCATTTCCAAGATAAAAGTGGACGCATTTTTTTTGGTACCCCACGCGGAGTAGTTGGCTTTTATCCCCAAGATATTCCACTACAAACACCGTATAATTCTCCGCTCTACGCCAGTGAGCTATCGATCTACCAAGCATCGTCGAAGAAAATTGTAAACCTCA
The DNA here is from genome assembly GCA_038748815.1 of Bacteroidota bacterium. Taxonomy (GTDB): domain Bacteria; phylum Bacteroidota; class Bacteroidia; order Chitinophagales; family Saprospiraceae; genus JBCDIO01. The sequence continues at coordinate 6,529 of JBCDIO010000087.1, read as the reverse complement.
CCCGGGACTCCATTCAGGAGATTATTTTGCAGCCCGATGATCGCTTTGTGCGGATTAGCCTTTCAATGGTGGATTACTTTAATGCCGATCGCCAGCAGTATTCCTACCGGATTAAGGGACTCTTTGACGAATACCGAACCATCAGTGGCAACGTTATTGAAATTAGTGGCTTACCCTATGGCAGCTACACCCTCGAGGTACGCGGGCAAAGTGAAGACAAGCGTTTCACACAGCAAGAATTAACGATTCCGATAGTGGCCCTCTCCCCTATTTATCTGCGTTGGTGGTTCTTAACCATTCTGATCGTGTCGTTCTTGCTATTTGTTGCCTGGTCTTACCAATGGAGAATTCGCCAAGTTGAGCAACGTAGAATTTCGTTGCAACGGCTGGTAGATGAACGAACAGCTCAATTGGCCCGTCAAGCGGAAGAGCTCAAAACGCTAGATAAAATTAAATCCCGATTCTTTGCCAATATCTCCCACGAATTGCGCACCCCCTTGACGCTGCTTATTGCCCCGGTAGATCAATTGCTGAAGGAACAAGGGCTTTCCAACCGTGCCTTTACGTTTCTCAAACTCATGCGACAGAATGGTCTACAGCTTAAAAAGCGTATTGACGAACTACTCGATCTTTCTAGATTAGATGCGGATCGTCTGGAAATAAAATCCGAGCCGACAGCCCTTTACCCATTCTGTAAAACCTTCTTAGCCAGCTTTGAAAGTGCCGCTCAGCTCAAAAATATTCAGCTTCTCTTTGATTTCAATCTTCCAGAATCCATCCAAATCATGGTAGACCGAGATAAGTTGGAAAAAATCATCGCCAATTTCCTAAGTAATGCGCTCAAATTTACACCCGGAGGTGGTTATATCCATTGCCGAATGGGTCGAACCGGAAATCGATTGCAATTATCGGTTCAAGATACGGGCGTTGGTATCTTAAAGGAGGATTTACCAAAGATTTTTGACCGCTTTTACCAGTCGGAGAGAACCAGTCAACACGAAGGAACCGGAATTGGACTAGCCCTTTGCCGAGAACTAGCCACCGCCATGGGCGGAAAGGTTTGGGCCATAAGTGATCCTGAAGGAATCCAAGGACCAACCGGGAGTACCTTCTTCCTAGATCTGCCCCTGGTGGAATCCTTCTCGGTTACCCAACGAAATATCCCAGTACCCGTACCTAAAGTCGATGCAATCACTAGCATGGAAGAGGCCAGTGCTAGCCTGCCTATCTTACAAGCAAGCGTCCTAATCGTGGAAGACAACCCCGATCTTCAACAATACACCCAAATGATATTGGATACAGATTATCAAGTTTCCACGGCGAGCAATGGGCAAGAAGCCCTGGATATCTTGCAAGGCTCGGAAAAACCGGACCTTATTGTTGCGGATGTTATGATGCCCGTAATGGATGGAATGGAGTTATTGGCAGCTGTAAAAAACTCGGACCAACTCCAACATATTCCAATGATCTTACTGACTGCCCAACAAAGTATGGAGGTTAAAATCGAAGCCCTACGGATTGGGGTAGACGATTATCTCACGAAGCCCTTTCAGGCAGTCGAATTAAAAGCACGAGTAGACAACCTGATGCGTAATAGTCAGCAAAGACTACAGCGCAGCACAATCAACCATCCAACAAAACCTAATCTCCAAACCATCGATTTAGAATGGCTAAAGATGCTAGAAAGTATCATCCTGGAAAATTTAACCACTAAAGGGTATAAACTCAGCGAAGCGGCCGAGGCTATGAATATCTCCTACCGACGGCTACAACAAAAACTCAAAGGCCTAACGGGACTCAGCCCCAAGCAATACCAAACCAGTATACGCTTGTCCCGAGCCCGGGAGGTATTGAAGAACGGCCAAGTGCAAACGGCCCAAGAGGCCATGTACCAAATTGGCTTTGATAATTACTACCATTTCTCCAAGCTTTACCTAGAAGCTTATGGGCTTAGCCCCTTCCAAGAACTCCAATAATGAGTATTTCCAAACGCGAAATTGCGTGTTTCGATAGGTTTTTTGCGCGTTTCGACTTATTTCGAGCACTTTATTTCCATTTTCGAGGCCTGACCTACCCCTACCTTCACTTTATCGAACAAAGCAACTACTTATCCGAAAAAGTATTTTCTGAGTATTTACTTCGGATACGTTTTTGAACGGACTTTGCAAGATTATCCATCAAAGGAAGAGAAATTACGCTGTTTCAAGCTCAATTAATTATGTCTGGTGTAGTTCCCCGTTTGGGGCGATACAGTCATCCCCCACTGTGTCTTCTATATCAGAAAGGAAGTATCGCCCCAGTGGGAATTTGCCCCAGGGAAAATCACCAAAAAGCACATCATACATGATGGGTTAAACAAGCAAACAGCCAAAAAATTTCTTCTGTTATTGGGTCCATGGTGGCCCTCGGATTCAAGCAACAGAAAATATAAGAAAAACCAGTGCAGCAGGTTTGTCGTTTGGTGCAAAGGCACTACGACAACCTGCTTTTTTTCGTACAATCAGAAAGAAAAATGTTACAGGTTGAGGTCTACTCCTTGCGGTACCAATTTACCTTCTCGGTAAACTTTGGTCCGCAAGCTTTTTAAAGCTTTGCGCTTACGCGCGGGGAGTAACCAAAACCGGATCACCGAGCCCACCCGATAAGCGGCCTCCCGAACCGCCAAAGACCAATAACAAAGGGCCGGAACCAACAACGCCCACCCGATATATGAGCGACCAAATAGCCAGCCGAATAACAGGAAAAAAGATAAAAAATAGAGCGCGTAAAGCACCATTCCGAGGGCCGCTAATACCGAAGCCCGGTATTCGAGGCGTTTGATCTTACGATCGACATACCAAGCCGCCAAACCCGCTGGTGGATAAGCAATAACGCCTCCCACCAAGGCTGGAATGCCCCCTAAAATAACAAAGAGAAGATCCCAAACAGCCGTTTTTTGATGTTGTCCCACTCCCAGATCATTCACCCTAGCTTGTACTAAACCCGCTTGATATTCATTGACCAAACATTGTAGCTCTCCTTTTTCTTCCAGGCCCATACCTTGTATCGTATTCGCCATTTGCTTTTCGGCAAATAAACGGTGGTCACTAGATTCTAAGACCGGAAAAACGGATTGCTCACTAGTATTTCGGTAAATCTGTAACAAGAACTCTACTAAGTCTTCGTCAGCCGGATCTTCGATGATGACCACTCGTTCTTCTAACCCTTGCCGCAGCCGCTGAGTCAACTGCCGGATGCCTTTGCTCGGATGTTCCTTGTACGCTACCCAATAATCAGAAGTGCGAATAGGCTCTCCGAAATCGATCATTACCTCCGACCGGAATAATTCAGCATATGTGTAGTTTACACCTACCGGTACGATGTAAACCTCTTGCTCAGGGGCTTGCGCTAAGGTGCTAAATGCCAGTCTAGCGGTTCCTTTTTGTAAAGGCCGCAGTCTCTTCTCGTGGGCCGTTCGGCCTTCTGCCAGAATGAGTAAGGGGTCCTTATTCAATAATACTTGTTCTGCTTCTTGGAGGGTCGCAAAATTTTGCTTGATCTTTTCGTACCCCCCATCTTTCATGCGGTAAATAGGAATTAAATGGAGACTCCGCAGAAGCTTTGCCAAGAAAGCATTCTTAAAAACACTCCCCCGCACCATAAAATGGATGGGGTCCGGTAACCAACAGGCCAACAAACAAGGTTCTAAAAAGGCCGTCGGATGATTGGCCGCTAACAAGACGGGTTGATTCTTTGGAATGCGATCTTTATTAGAGAAATAGATCTTCTGGTAGAAGACCGCTAGGGTAACACGGGCAAGTGGTCGGGTGAGTCCGTAGAGCATAGTTTCTGGGTGTTAGCACAAAGGTATGATTCCTTCCCTTTCTACGCAGTTTCTTTTATTAGAACGACTAAAAAAATGATCTGTTGCCGCATTGTACGCAGCAAGCCTATGAGGTAATAGTCTAGTCCTTGATTCTCTTGACAAATTCCTGACGAACCTATTTTCAATTAAAGACCTAATTTTACAGAATACTCCTTAATAGAAAAAGTCCAATTTGCTAACCAAAGCAATAGAATTATGATGCGCCATATTCTACTTTTTCTATGTTTTCCACTCGCTCTATCCGCTCAGCTAACTGCCGACATTCAATTTCTTCACGATCAGATCATTATAGTCCATTTGGACGATGGATACGTGGATTACGCCTTAGCCGGAGAACCATTGGATAACGATGTCCTTTTTGCCGATCCCATCAATGAGAATGCGGCCTCTCTCGGTAATAACTATCTGTTAAATAGCACCACCGATCCCAATTATGAGACGGGGGTTAACCCGATTCAAGTGTCCCGCAAATCGAAACCGACGGAATTTACAAACCAATGCAATGGATGGTCTTTGCTTCCGTACTATGGAGTATGGGGCTGCGACAATCCAACCATGGATCATAGCATGGAACACTGGATCTACCTGCGGTTACCAAACCCATTATCCACGGCGAACAGCTATACTTTAACGCTTGATAACGGAATTGCGGGTCAGCCCTTGGAGTTTGCATTTGAGTATGATGAAAAAGAGATTATCTCAGAGGCTATCCATATTAACGAAACCGGTTACACGAACACCGCGGACAGAAAATACGCCTACGTTTATGCCTGGGCGGGAGACGGAGGATCTGTTTCTTTTGCTACTTACAGCCAAGCTACGGTGCATCTTCGGCGAGCCTCTGATGATGTCAGTGTATTCACTGGGTCTTTAAGCTTCCGGAAAGGAGCAAATAATATTGAAACCCTCCAAAACAACCCATTAGAAACACCCAATCAAAACTTTTTGGGAGGGGAAGTCTATGAGTTTGATTTTTCTGGCTTTGAAACGATTGGTGATTATTACGTAGAAATAGAGGGTATTGGACGATCTCGTGTATTTTCTATTGGGCCTAATGTATTGGAAGCACCTTTTAGCCTCATCATGGAAGGCTTGTACAATAACCGTAGTGGCATTACCCTTAGCCCTCCCAATACGGAGAGCCTTCGGCCAGCCCCCCATAATCCCGCCTTGACCCCAGGTTTTAGCGGGATGCTCTACTATTCTTCCACCTCCGTCTGCGAGGTTGATGGAGAAGCAAATACAACCGCCGATTCTATTGTTTGGGAGCAGGGCATCCAGGGAGTTCTCGAGCATACTTGGGGTTGGTACCAGGACGCCGGAGACTGGGATGCTTATGTTTCCCACTTTAGTGTACCAGCTCATTTGCTCTTCACGTTTGAACATTTTAGTGCAAACTTTTCGGATGGACAATTAAGTTTAGAAGAAAATGCCAACGGTATTCCAGATATTCTGGATGAAGCTCGGTGGTTGATTCGATTCTACAAACGGATCAAAGATGAAACGGAAGATAAAGGCTGGACTACTGGCGGAGTCCCCGGTGGGCGCGTTTTTGGGGATCTTTGGGGAGAAGACTTGGGGCCAAATCAGATCGTAAGAGGGAGTTGGCAAGATACCGACCGAAAGTGGGTAGCCTCGGGAGAAGATCCCATAACTTCTTACTACTACGCTGCGGTTGCCGCCCAATACCAATGGATTCTAGAAACCTTTGGCTATACTGATCCCGAGGGGATTGATTGGACAACGGAAGCTACTGCGGCCTTCCAATGGGCAGAAGAAAATAGTTCGACGAATACCTCTTGTTTTCAATACGACCGGAATTGGATTCGCAACTACGCCAGTGCTGCCCTCTACCGCCTTACCACCAACGAAACGGCTCACCAAGCCTATCGGGAAAGCTGGGACTACAGCACCGCTAATTTAGATGACGTGTTGCAAGGAACCCATTCCTTTGGTGCCTATCTATATGCCCATCCACAAACACAAGACGATGGAAGTTATCTACAAGCGGCCCAAAACGAAATAGAAAATACAGCCGACTTTTACCTAACGGATTTTCTGGAGGAGCGGGCTTGCCGCTGGGGTGGAAATCCCTATTCTCCAATGTTGGTTGGTCAGCCTACCACTCCCTTGGTATTTGAAGGACTAATGGCCATGGCCCTACTAGAAGAAGTTGCCCCAGGTAAATCCGCTCAGTACCGAGCTAATCTGTACACCACCATTGATTATTTCTTGGGTACGAACCCCTTACATCAGGTTTGGGTAACAGGACTTTCCGAGCGTTCTCCCACTGGAATTTTGCATCTGGATAGTTGGGCAACCGGTTTAGGAGAAACCAAAGCGGGCATTGTACCGTACGGCCCCTGGCTACGCGAGCCTCTAGTCAACGTTGGTCCCTGGCACCATATGTGGCCCGACCAATGGGTTTATCCAGATATCAGCGAATGGCCCGGGCACGAACGCTGGTTTGACCAACGCCCCTGCCCAGCGACGGGCGAATTTACCATTCATCAAAATAGTGTGGTTGCTGCGGCGGTTTACGGAGCTATGATGGGAAAAAGCACCGATGTGTCGAATCTAACGCCCGCTGAGCTAGGAGAATCTCCCCATTGCATTCGTATATCGCCCAACCCTACCCAAGAGGGTATTTACTTAACGTCTCAC
>JBCDIO010000086.1:0-8859 GCA_038748815.1 Bacteroidota bacterium | reverse complement strand
CAATAAGCTCACAACAGAAAAGGACTTAGGCCAGCGGCCTAAGTCCTTTATTCTTTATCTCCAGAAACGCCGGTTAAGCGTTTCGTCCGATACAGTTCAAATCTTCAAAAGCCCCCTTTAGGCGGTCTACAAAAGATTGCTCCCCAGCCCGTAACCACTTCCGTGGATCGTAGAATTTCTTGTTTGGCACATCGTCTCCTTCTGGATTACCGATTTGGGTTTGCATGTAGTCGCGCTTTGCTTCGTAGTAGTCGCGCACGCCGGTCCAGTAAGCCCACTGCAGGTCCGTATCAATATTCATCTTTACCGCTCCGTATTCAATTGCTTCCCGAATTTCCTCGCGGGAAGAACCCGATCCACCGTGGAATACGAAATTGATTGGATTTTCTTTTTCAATGCCCAATTGCGCCCGCAAGAATTCCTGCGAATTCTTTAAAATTTTAGGGGTCAACTCTACATTACCTGGCTTGTACACCCCGTGTACATTACCAAAAGCGGCGGCTACCGTGAAACGGTGACTGATCTTAGACAATTCTTGGTAGGAGTAGAACACCTCGCTGGGTTGTGTATACAGTTTTGAATTGTCGATATCTGTATTGTCTACTCCATCTTCTTCTCCCCCCGTAACACCGAGTTCAATCTCAAGCGTCATACCCATTTTAGCCATCCGCTCGAGGTATTTAGCACTAATCTCGATGTTTTCTTCTAAAGGCTCTTCCGAAAGATCTAACATGTGGGAAGAGTACAAGGGCTTCCCATTGGTCTCAAAGAATTTCTCACCGGCATCTAACAAACCATCTACCCAGGGAAGAATTTTCTTAGCACAATGATCCGTGTGTAGGATTACGGTAACCCCGTAATGTTCAGCCATTGTATGGACGTGCATAGCTCCGGAAATTCCACCCAAAATGGAACCTTTTTGCCCTTCATTGCTAATGCCTTTGCCCGCAAAAAAGCTGGCTCCTCCGTTGGAAAACTGCACAATCACCGGAGAATTGATTTCCCGGGCTGTCTCCATAACTGCGTTAACGGAATTGGTTCCCACTACGTTTACCGCAGGTAGAGCGAAGTTGTGATCATTCGCGTAGTTGAGCAATTCGGTTACTTCTTCGCCGTGTAAGACACCGGGGCGAAACTTGGTAGAAGAGAGAACATTCATTCTAGATGGTTTTTAAGACGTTCAATAGGTAGGTAAAGGTAATAATTTGCCTTACTTGGAGGGGAGAGGATCCGGGCATTTATCCACTGGATGACCCGAAAGAATAGAAAAAAGGGAGGTTGGTTAGACCTCCCTTTCTGGAGTGTATTAAATAACTCCGGTTTCCGCTAGATAGCGCTCGGCATCTAATGCGGCCATACAGCCAGTACCGGCAGCGGTAACGGCTTGTCGGTATACATTATCTTGCGCATCGCCACTGGCAAATACGCCGTTTACGTTCGTTTTACTAGAATCTGGCTTCGTAATCAAATAACCCGTGTCGTCTTTGTCAAGAAAATCTCCAAAGATATCCGTGTTTGGTTTATGACCAATGGCTACGAAGAAACCTTTAGCCGGAATTACTTTCTCTTCGTTGGTCTGATTATTTCTGACCTTTACTCCGTCTACTTCCTCTTGTCCCAAAATTTCCACGGTTTCGGTATTCCAATGTACTTCGATGTTGTCGGTCTTGAGCACGCGTTCTTGCATGATCTTAGAGGCCCGCATCTCATCCCGGCGTACCAACAAGTGGACTTTTGGACAAAGCTTGGCCAGATAAGTTGCTTCTTCCGCAGCGGTGTCTCCACCACCGACTACGGCCACTTCCTGGCCACGGAAGAAGAATCCGTCACATACGGCGCAAGCAGAGACTCCCTTATTGGTCAGCCGCTTTTCGGACTCTAATCCTAGCCATTTGGCCGATGCACCGGTCGCAATAATGATCGAGTGCGCTTTAATTTCTTCACCACCTTCTGTCCAGACGGTGTGAGTAGTTCCATTACCAAAATCCACTTTCTGAATTTTTTCGTAATGAATTTCGGTACCAAAACGCTCGGCCTGTTTTTTGAAATCTTCCATCATCTGTGGACCCATGATGCCATCCGGATAACCCGGGTAATTTTCCACGTCCGTGGTGATCATCAACTGTCCTCCCGGTTCGGAACCGGTATACATAACCGGAGAGAGATTAGCTCGGGCGGCGTAAATGGCGGCAGTGTATCCCGCAGGTCCCGATCCGATGATCAGGCATTTAATTGGTTCTGACATGATTGATCTTATTTATCTTCTATGACGGAGAAGTTCAAATTTAAGTGCCAAAAATAGTAATTCTCCGCATATTGAATCTCGACAAAACGTCGGAAACTGTTCAATTTATAACAACACAAAGATCGGACTGGATTAATCAGTCGTTCGTCTTATTTTTTGGCAACTTCGCCGAAGTCTTCTAACTTACTGATTCCGTTCTTGTTTTATCAAGTGTTACGTTGCTCTGAGCGGCCATAAATGTCCGGATATGGACGAATCATAGTGTGGTCATTTTCTTGCATCGGTTGACAAAAAGATTCCATTATTCGTAAAATCATAGGCTATGGTTTTTCTGTTATATCCCTTAGGTTTACTGGCAAGTGTTGGCTTTTTAGCCCTGTGGTTCCTGTACCAGGATCGTGGCGGTTGGGAGCGATTGGTCAAACCCCTGTTTTTTATCTCCCTATTGGTGTACGGGACAGGACTTTTGTTGGGAAGTGCTGATTGGGCCGATAAAGGTGGAATCCTCTTCCGAGATATGATCATTATGAGTGTGATTCCGGCTGGTCTATCCTTACTGAAAAACCAGAATCGCTTATTTCTCCTCTTGTTGGCCGGAATGCTGATCCCGCTTTTCTTTTTTGCCAGAAAATCGGCCTTTACACTGAGCGAACCGAGTGCTCTACACGAAGGGGAGTGGGAGCTCTTGGTAGATCTACATACGGATTACCAAGCTGAAGATTTGACGGATCTCTTGGAAGCGTATAAGCTGCATTACGAAGCCGCTTTCGAAGTTAGATCTGCTGAAGGGAATGACCTTCGGGAGGTTATTGCCATCGAAATTCCGGAGCATCTCGAGGCCCAGGAGTCTTCTATTATCGCTGCCTTACGAGAACACCAAGCCGTTGAATGGGTAGAACAAAATGAACGCATTCAGCTTAGTCCGGACGTCACCACTTGGGCGCCTTTTCGGCCCGGTCGTGGAGCGATCAATGACCCTGAACTGGAAAAGCAATGGGCCCGCGATGTAATGCAAATAGAAAAAGTACACCGCCTACTCGATAGCCGAGCCGGTAAAGCACAAAAGACCGCTTTGATTGCCATTCTAGATACCGGCGTCGACGGCCAACACGAAGATCTCAAAGGTCGGTATCGATCGACCAATAAGAAATACGATGCCGACCCGGTGGGACATGGCACCCATTGTGCCGGTATTGCTGCCGCTATATCTAATAACAAAAAAGGGATCGCCTCCTTGACCCCAGATAAAGGCTGGGTACAAGTGACGAGTATCAAGGTACTCTCTGGTTTTGGAGGCGGTACGCAACGCGGTATTATTCAAGGGATGTTAGAAGCAGCGGATGCTGGAGCGGATGTAATTTCCATGTCCTTGGGTGGATTCTCCACCGATAAACGCCAACTGGCCTACCAGGAAGCAGTCGCTTATGCCCGCCAGAAAGGAGCCATCGTGGTTGCCGCAGCTGGTAATGAAAACCAAGATGCCCGCAAAGTGACGCCCGCTAATGCCCCTGGGCTTATAACCGTTACCGCGGTCGATACGGTTCTTGGACGGGCTTCTTTTGCCAATTGGGTGACGGACTTGGAACGCCCTCTTTCGGCTCCCGGAGTGGCGATCTATTCTACCACTCCCAAGAATACTTACAAGAGCTATAACGGAACTTCCATGGCCGCTCCGCAAGTGGCTGGACTATTGGGGATTATGAAAAGTCTTTGGCCAGAAATCGATACGGATCAAGCCTACGAAATCCTTAAAACGACCAGCCGTAAGTCAGGGCAACCCAAAGAAACAGGGCCACTTGTGCAGCCCTACGAAGCTTTAGTTAAAACCATTGAGCAACGGCCTAATAGTTAAGGAGTTCCATAAAGTTAGGAGTACCATTGGGCGACTGCTGTACCTGCTTAAAGAGATGTTGCTGCAAGTACTTTGGCGACCATTCTGGACGAATTTTTAACATACAAGCCAGCCATCCTGCAAGTTGGGGTGCTGCGTAAGAGGTGCCACTAGCCAGACGAAACTTGCCAGGGTGCCAAGAAGTGACCACTACCTTTTTGCCGACGGCGTAAACGATGGGGTGGGGCATCGTCGGAGCTGCTTTTGAACTAAAAGCCACTTTCTTTCCAGATCGATTCAGGGCTCCACCGGCAACCACTCCGTAGCTATCGGCGGGAGCTGTTATCAATTGCCAATCGTTTTTTCCCTCATTACCTGCGGAAACAACCACCAGCATTCCTCTAGACAAAGCCGTTTCTGCCGCTAGGGAAATAGGTAGCGTCTTACCATCCAGCTCGTTTTTTTCGAGAGAGTTATTAGGGGCATCGAAGAAGTTATACCCAAGGGAAGAACAGACCAAGTCTACTCCTAATGAATCGGCTTTTTCCAGAGCGGCAATCCAATAGTACATTTCTGCGGGAAATTCCTCCGATTCTAATTCGGTTCGAAACAAGTGGTAGCTAGCTGCTGGGCAAATACCAATATGCTGAGCGGCTAAAACACTCAATACCTGGGTGCCGTGGAAGCCAATTTGGTGGACACTGGTGTCTTTCCGAAGAAAGTCCCAGGTACTAGAAACGCGGACATCAGAGAGTGCTAGGTGCTGATTCCAGCCCCGAAAGCCCACATCCAAAACAGCGATGGAAAGACCCCGGCCCTGCTCAGCGATCTCTCGAATACCTTCTGCTTGTAAGATTTCCTCCTGTTTGGCAACCTTACGCTTGGTTCCAGCGGTGAACTTTAGCTTTCCTCCCCATTCCGTCCATAATCGATTGGGTAATTCTGGAGGGGCGGGGTGGGTTCCTAGAGCGTTTATTCGCTCAATAAAGGTATAGGTGGCCCAGGCGGAGGGTACAGTATCTATGAGTACCAATGCCGCATTCTGCCAGCGGGAGGTTACCTTAATGATTCCCCCATCGGCTCGTATTTTTGACAGAAAGGTAGGGTTAACGGGAAAATCCAATGAGTCTATTGGAATTCGATAATGATCTCGCCGTTGTAGGGATTTATCGCTAAGAGCTGGCCCTAGTTCGACCGTGCCCTTATAGGAGAAATGGATCCAATAAGCATTGGATTGAGCGGGAAGAAATACGGATAAGCCGACGCAAAGAAATCCAACTATCCAAACTCTATTCGGCGTCATACACTTTTTGTTTCTCGGCCCATTCACGACGAATTCTCAAGATACTACCCGCCAGTTTCTTGGCCTCTTGATCGGGATTTTTCCACCAATCGGTGCTAAGCGTAGAAATCAGGACAATTCCTTTTTCTTCTAGCCAATGCCGAACTTTAGCTTCCCAAAGAAAGGACGTTTGATAGGTCGGACTCAAAAATAAGTCAGTAAGAATGGCAACGTGGGGCATCCAAACCTCCTCGGATCGTACGAAAAGCGGAAAGTACAAACCGTACTTTGTAACCCCTATTTCCAGTGAAGTGCTTTCCATGTAGGGGATTAAACGTTGTGCCATTTGCTGAGACATCTCTTCGTAAAATTCCGGTTGGTAGTGGGCAGAACGATACTCCAGGGGGTCGTTTGTTTCCTTAGTTCCTTCTAAATCAGAGCACCATTCTATCCAGGCTTCCAGGCCATAACGAACCGCTTCTTTTTCTGGGAATACAATTTTAGGCAAGCTCGTGAATATAGACACCTCGGTTTTAGGAAGGTTCTGCACCCATTGTAAAGTCCGACCCAGAGCATTAGTGGTTGGGTAGGCTCCCGCGTGAGGGACTTGATGTAATCCATCTTCTAAGAAAGTAGTACTTACCAGAAGGATGTCAAATTGGCTGCCTAGAATTTCATCTGCGCAAAAGACTCTCAGTCCGTTTCGTTGTAGCTGTCTCACTTTTTCGGCAGGGTCATCTTGACCTAAGCTGATTTGGGTTAGTTGTAGATTGATCCAATTCCGCTGTTGTTTACTCAAGGCAACAATACCGACACTAGGCAAGGTGCGCTGCGGGGTATAGCCAATGTGATTTAGGTGCTGGATAATGGCGTCTGACTCCGTTTCATTAATCCCTTTTTCGGGATCAAAATAGCCATTTACTTTTTGCAAAGAATAGGTCGAAGAAGATCCCGGCTGGGGTTGTAAAGAAAGTTGTTGTTGGTTAAGAAATAAACGATCAAGGTCTCCCCAAAGCTGGGTTTGATTAGGTTGTAAATGAACCAGGAGATCTTGCTCTTCCGGAACTTCTTGTCCTTGGTGGAACCAAATCAGGCGGCGCGATAAGCGCTGCAATTGCTGGGGATCTCGCAGGGGCGATTGCTTGCCCCATTGTAGGTAGATAATCTGGTCAAAGGCCTGCTCTTTGTCCGGGAAAAACCGATCCACGATGCTTGCTTCAGCCAGAAGCATCGGGAAAAAGTGAGATATCAAAGAGAGTCCTCGATCTAGTAGGTAGCTGACGGGTTGTCGGACGAGTTCTTCGGGCTGTTTGCCAAGAATTCGGTGGTATGTAACTTTATTTTCGCGTTTAAAGCGTTTGAGAAATTGTTCTTGCCGAGCTCTCCAGATTTGTTCGAGGTAGGGTCTAAGATTGGGTAGAAGGCGGCTAGCTTCTTGTTCGTAGGCAAACAATTCATTTTCACTGCGTTGCAGAGCGGGTTTCGCATGTCTTTCCAGTGTTTGATGCAAATACCAGCTAGAAAACGCCGCTTGCCATTCTGGATGATCAATTTTGGTTAATGCTTGAATGACCTTACGGGCTTTATCCGTTGCCGATAACCAAACCCGTTGCCAATGGTAAAAGTCTAGGTAATCGCGTAGGTTTAGTCGAGCCGTTTCCAGCTGCTCGAGGATCTGCTCAATGAGTTGTCTCTTTTTGACTAAAGTCAGTCGATTATCCTGCACTTCTTTCCGGTAAAGTTGGTCCGTGTTAAAGGCGGTAAGGGCCGCTTGAAGTTTTCCAAAAAGGAGGCTTATCTGATCCTGCACTTTGGTTTCAGAATGGGCGTGTTTGTCACTCAATCGATCCACTTCCTGGTTGATTAATTCAGGCCATTGGACCTTCCAGCTATGCAGCTGACCTTGAAAGTTTTGCAGATTAGCTTGCAGCTGTTCCAAGCTGGCGGATTCTACGTTGGGAATAAACTGAAAACCGAAGTAATTCTTTTCCTGGAAAAGGTGAACCAGGTTTTTATAGACCATTTGAATGCCTTCCAATCGGTTTTTGATCTTACGTGCTTTCCCAGAGAAGACACTGCGCATTCGTAAATTACTAATCGATACCTCGCTAGCTTTGACAGAAAATTCGGTTTCAAGGTCTACCGAAGTATCGAGTAAATGCTTGAGCCGCGCGTGTAATTGTAGATAGTACCGATCATAATGTTCTCCCAACTGAATAGCGTATTGATCACCGGTTTGCAAATATTCGAGCTGAAGATTTTTGAAAGCTTTTTGATGTGTTTCGATTAAGTATCTGACCCGTTCGAGGCTATCGATTTGACTATGGTTGAGAAAGATGTCCGGATGGATTTCCCGCAGGGGGTGAGATAGGGTGTTGATCTTTTGATAAAGGGGCTGTGACTCGGCAAGGGTGTTAAGTAGTTCTAGGTATTCATTTTCGGTCCAATTAAAAAGACTTACACTTAATTGGTTGGTCAGGAGTTCTTTGCCAGCCGTTTGTTGGTTCGTTAGATATTTACCAACTACCTGGCTCCAGGTGTATGTTCCGAAGAAAGGCGTTCGCCAGGCTTGAAAACTGTTTTTTAGCTCTTGGTCTTTTCGTTGGGTTTGCAGTAATTGTAGTTTATAGTCCGCTCCTACCTGTTTGGGACTAACGAAAGGAGACTGGACCGAGGCGCGAATTAATTGTAAAAGCGAAAGTTGATCTATTTCTGCACCTTTCAGTTGATAATGTAATGCTTGGATGGAGTTCCTGATTAAGACCTGTTGAATTTCGCCCAAAGCAGCCTGCCGATCACTTACCACTAAGGTGCGTTGACCATTGGTTGCATTGTTTACTAAGAGGTGGGCTATGGTACCTGCCCAAGAAGATCCGGCTCCCATTTGCACTTCGTGAAAAGCATAACGCTGGGATTTCTCCCGGATGGAGCTTGTTTCCGGTCCCGCTACCGGAATCGAGAATGGCGCGGGTTGTTCTTGATCCTGATCGAAAGGTACTTCTTGCCAATAGGTTAATTGATTGGTACGTTGATAGTGTCCGATGGAAGTAAATTGCCCCAAAACAGCGTGAGGAAGCAACTTATGTCGATCAGTAATTTCAGACAAAGTGGACAAGTTTGGCTGGGGACTTAAAGAATCAAATAGTATGAAATCATCCTCAGAAAACTGGGACTGCAAATCTTTCCATACTGCCTCAAAGTGGTTATAGTCGATAGAAAATTCTTGCCAACGCTTCCGTTTCTCCGGTTCTAAAGGGTCCACAAAAAACAATTCTGGATTTTGTTGAATGGCCGGATTGATGGAGATCGGGTCATACGAATGGCGAAAAAGAAACCAATTTTCTTGATCGCCCTGTTTGCTCCATTTAATTCGGACAGACCATAAGAATAGTGGAGCTAGAAGCCAATCCTCGTTTTGTTGAACGTAGACCAAGGGATAACCAATTCCCAGTTGTGAAAGCCCCGTATTTTTAAGGTCTTGTCGGTATTCATTTAAAAAAT
>JBCDIO010000085.1:0-8962 GCA_038748815.1 Bacteroidota bacterium | reverse complement strand
TCTTTTTTTATTGCCCTGCCTTTCTTAAATATACCCCCACCCCCCGGGTTTTTTTATTCGTTTTTGTGAAACCGGTTTTATTCTAATTTAAAAAAATAAAAAAGAGGTCCTTTGCTTTGAATCGGACCTCTTCTCTATTATTTCTGTAAATGATTTTACCTTTTAGTGGACCACCACCAACTTCTTGGTCACTTTTTCATCCGTCGTGATCAAATGTAAGAAGTAAATACCCGGACTCAAACGATAGGTCTCCAACTCCGTTTGGTAATCCTGCTGGCCCTCACCGACCGGAATCGTGCGGAGTAACTTACCTGCATAATCAGTTAAGAATAGCTGAGCACTACCCTGCTGTGGTAGTTGGATGGAGACATTTAAGAGTTCGTTAGCGGGGTTCGGGAAAAGCTTAAAGGCAACCGTACCCGTTTCGATCTGCTCTGGAGTCTCCAAGGAACGAATCACAAGCGGCTGCTCTACCTCTGGCTTAGGTGACTCCACAACCAAAGTTCCTCCGGAAGGACCGGTGGTGCAACCCGTGATGTCAACATCATCAATATACACCCAGTCATTCTTACCGGACGCATCGCATCGGAATCGCAATTTCGTATCAACTGTAAAGGGGCCAGGAATGACCACCGAGTCAAATTCTCGGATATTGTTATTAAACTCGTCCCCCCGATTCCATTCTTCCACCGTAGTAAAGGTAGTTCCACCATCCGTTGAAAGTTGGAGCCAAAAATCTTCGTTGGCGTTATCCATACTACGTGCGTAATAAGTAAAGTCAACGGTGATTTCGTCAAAGGTCGTTAGATCTAAAGCATCCGTAGTCATCACCGATTTGTGGGTATTATCCCGTAAGCGCACACAATAAATGCCACTGTAGGCATAATTGGCATCCTTATTCTTTCGGCGGCAGTGCTTACCTCCGTCATTCCAGATACCCCAACCTCCTTCAAAATCTTCGAAGTCAATATCTACATACGAACAAGTCGTATTACAGGGTGGGCAGAAAGAGCCACCGCAATCAACGCCGGTTTCATCCCCGTTCTGAATACCGTCGGAACAAGACACGCAAGGAGGGCAAGACGAGCCTCCGCAATCAATTCCAGTCTCGTCACCGTTCTGAATACCATCTGCACAGGATACACACGGATCGCAGAAAGAACCACCGCAGTCAACACCTGTTTCATCCCCGTTCTGAATACCGTCTGAACAAGAAACGCAGGGAGGACAGGATATACCTCCACAGTCGATACCGGTCTCGTCGCCATTCTGAATGCCATCATCACAGGTTGGTTCAGGATCCTTAGAGACACAAACGTTGGTCGTTTCCGAAGAAGCAAACTCTCCGCCACTAGCCAGAACCTCCCCAGTTGTATTCACTGTCAAGCTATAGTTACCTACGCCCCAAGCACAACAAATACCATCACCATAGGAATCGTAGATGGTGAAATCATAACATCCTTCTGGTACACATAGTGCCTCCGTTACCGTAGTACCTGCCCCGGCGTAGGGACCCCCAGAGGCCAAAATCCCTCCACTTCCGTTCGCCAATTCCCAGGTTGTTTCTCCTGGATAGTTATCGAGTAAAATGGATAAAGTCAATTCAATATCACCCGCAAAGAAGCTAGAGGTAGCATCATCATTGGCCGGATTAGTATCCGTATTTCCATTTGGGTTACTCGTTGATACAGTATACGTATGGCTACCATCCGTGAATCCAATGGTGGGTAGTGTTAAGGTTGTACTAGAGGTACTCGGTATAGAGCCTGTCCAGTTATAAGTGCTATTCGCACCACCATCCAAATTGTAGTTGATGGTTACAGAAGTAAGCGTATTCGCTCCGTAGTTATTTAAAACGACTTGCGGGGAAGCAGAGGTGGCGCAAAGCAGCCCGTTGGGGCTATTGATGTATGAAATACCCGCATCATCACTGGCCGAAGGAGCTGCTGCTTGTACGGCTGCGTAAGCGTTTACCAAACCGTAGCCCAACTCGTTAGACCAAGTGCCATTGGGCTGACCAGCTACGCTAGAGTTATAGGTATAGCCTCCCACTTTATCACAGTTGCCTTCCAGAATCGCTCTAGCTTGTGTCTCTGTCAGAGCACTATTAGCCGATAAAATTAGTGCCATCACCCCAGCTGCATTCGGGCAAGCGGAAGAGGTGCCGTTAAAAGAAGCTACGTAGTCTCCCCCCGAGTATCCGTTACCTCCGGCAATATCTGTTGTTTGGATTTTTACTCCCGGTGCTGCGACGTCTCCATTGGTACCATAATCGGATCCCCACCAGGATTCCCCATCACAAGAACTCGGATTTTTACGTTCTCCACACATACTCATCGCGATGACGGCAATGGTATTATTATTATTCGCAGGATACTTCACGGAGCCGTTTCCATTGCCCGCAGAAAATAGAACGGGTGCCCCTAAACCACCACGGCCACTGGTAATGGAACCACTGATCGCTCCATTGATCGCGGAGGAAGAACCTCCCCCACCCCAGGAATTGGATAGTACATCAGCACCGCCGGTTTGCCAAGCCCAGTTCATTCCGTTGGCAATCCACGAATTACTGGTTACCCAGCCTCCTCCGGAATTACTGTAAGCAATTCGAATGGGCACAATTTTTACATTATAAGCTACACCAGCTACGCCAAGGCTATTGTTGCCAGAAGCGGCCACGATTCCGGCACAAGCCGTACCGTGCGCATCGTCTCCCTGCATATCACCAGCACTACCCTGACCGGTAGCATCGTAGCCACCTACCATATTTCCAATCAAATCAGGATGGTCTAAATCAACCCCTTCATCAATGATAGCGACTTTAATAGAGTTGGAGCCTGTAGTGGTTCCCCAAGCGGCAAAAACGCTCATGTCAATACCAGCAATACCACCGTATTGCGAAGTATTAGAACCTGTATTTTCCAAAGACCATTGGGTTCCCAAAAGCGGATCGTTGGTATTAAAGCGCTGCATTAAGCGAAGAAAATCCGGTTCAGCGTAAGCAAATAAGCCGGTACTCGCAAGCTCATTGGCAAACTGCAGGGCGTTTCCTTTGGCATTTGGCTGAACCGATATGTGATACAATAGAGGATCAAACTCGTTGATAGATTCTACTCTGGCACCAAAGTCCTCTACGGAGAGATCTAATTGACGTTTATCCGCTGGGCTGTTCAAGCGAACAAGCACTTTGTTGGTAACCCCGTGGAGGGTCCCATCCGAATGCTCCAGGAAGTGACCTGCGTATACAACCTGCGGTAGCATCTCTAGCTGACTAATCAGGGTATAAATCTCTTGGTCTTTGGTCACGTTCTGCAGATCTACCAAGGTGAGACGAGGTGCAGGCAGGAGCATCTCTGGTTGTAAAGGAACAATTTGGTTTTCACCAGCCAAAATAAGCTGTTGCTGTTCAAAGGTAATTCCCGGTTGAAATTGGATAATCAACTTAGAGGTTGAGACCGCCATTTCGGTTCTCCCCTCAGGGCTAAAATAGAAGTTTTGCCCAGTTAGATTACATGTCACGAAGAAACACAAACTCAAAAGGACAGTAAAGAACTTTTTCATACAAACAGTTTGGTTATTTTGATTTTTATCGATGTGCACGAAAAGACCAGACCAGATTGAGTGTGTTCTCAAAGGTTCATAGAGTTAAAATCGTATGTGTAGGATCGTGTGCTGTTAAATAAAGAGGGGGAGCGTCTGGATAAGACAATATTAGGCTCTTTTTGGATCAAATGCCAAATTTTATCTCAAAAAAATACAATTTATCAGAATAAAAAATTAATAATTTAAATGAAACTCGATTTGATTAAAATAATATTCTGATCGTTCATATATCCACTCTGTTGGAAATCAATCAAAATTAGCCGGAGGATTGAAAAAGCCCTACGCGAATGCGTAAGGCTCCTCCAAGTACTTATTAATTTAGCATAAAGAGGCTACCACCACTTTTTAATGGTAACAATTTTCGTTTCACCACTTGGCAGGGTCAGTTGCCCCTTGTCGTCACAGCCGCATTGAGACTGGTCAACATTACATGCACACTGCCCATACTGGAAAGTGGCCATTTTATCATTAAGATTAATACCGATTTGCCCCCCAGCCGGATATTGACAACTCTGCTGTTGAATCAAATTTGTCATCGTAATGATATAGTAATCCGAGCCCGTTCTGGTCTGCCCGAACTTATTGCGAGTAGCCACATAAAAAGGAGAAGCAGAGCTTGGCCAGCAGGTAGGATCTAACTCAAAAGTTTCCTGCGAGAAGCTGCTCGCGGAAGTTCCATCCGGATAACCAAAATTCAAATCTTGGGTTTTCGCTTGCAAGAATAGAGAATCACGCAGCCAAGACAAGGGCCCAAAGCCAGTTGGATCAAAAACCTGACCTTCGTAGACTTCGTGGCTATATCCAGAGATGGCTAGGTTATCTTCGGAATAGTCTATGTAAGAAATACCTCTACGGACTTGCACCGAACGGGGGCTACTATTATCAAGGACAAACATGGAGTCCCGAATCCAGGCGGTCCCAGTGCGTGTTATACCATTGGCGGTGCAGCCAGGGCCAAAATTAAATGCGTATTCAACCATGGCCTCCGTGGCTCCCAAGTCCGGTAGTTCGGTAAAGGTTACTTCTGGACAAGTACTCCCTACCGTCAGTGCCATCACTTCGAATTCCTGATTCGTTTGATTCACTACATTATTCATAATAATGGCATCCTGCATGGCCGTTTCCAATTCTTCATTGGTCGTATCCTCTAGTTCCGGTTCTATAATTTCCTCTTCACCACAACTTACCATTAGAAAAGCAGCGGCGCAAATAAAAACCCATAAGCTTAAGCGAGTATTCATGATTTATTTTTTTGTGAATTTGTACCACAAAGAAGCGATAAGTCGCTAACAAACGTCTCCCGGAATTCCAGTAGTCCTTGAAAATCTATGATTCTCGGTCGTTTAGGATAAAGCAATATTTTACGAAGCCTGCTACTCCGAAAAACGCCGTCTTTCAATGGATTAGATAGAGCTACTTATTCTGGAAAGAAGCCGAAGAAAAAAGGAAGTCAAAAAGACATGTTCCGCAGGATTTGGTCCCAACTCGGACAAATCCCCCTACTCTACGCCCCTGGGTTTTTAACTTGGGCTAACCAGGACATGTTAAAAGGAAGAATCAAAAACGAATGATCATGGGAATCACAGAAATTTTAAGTCGCAAAAGGTCTACCTCAGAAATTACTACCAAAGAATGGTCCAAGGCGGAAGCGTGTCCAAATTGTTGGGGCAGGCAAGCGTATGATCATAAATACGTAGAATTCGTCCAGGACCGGCAAAAGGATCACATCAATCAAACGGCTGAAGGGCGTAAAGCCTTTATCGAACAATTCGTAGAAGATCATATTACTGGAATTCGTTTAAAAAGAGAAGGGGATCAATTAACTTGTCCCACCTGTAAAACGGGTTACAAACATGTACCCAGCAAAACCAATTAGACTGCTATGGAATTCGATCTGATCGTCATCGGTGCCGGAGCTGCTGGCTTGTCGGTTTCGCTACGAGCCAATCAAGCTGGCCTCCGCACCGCTCTGCTCGATAGGCATTTATTTGGTGGAGAATGTACGCATTCTGGCTGTATCCCAAGTAAATCCTTTATCCGAGCAGCGAAACACTACGCCCAGATCGAGCAACGCCCCGGCAACGAGGCTTTTCGGGCCGCTATGGAAGCTGTCGCTCAGACCGTAGATGAGATTTATGGCCACGAAACTCCAGAAAAGATCGCAGAAAAGGGCATATACACCTACACGCATCCGAGTGGAGTACAATTCGTAGATCCACATACCGTTTCCATTGGTGATCAAGTTTTAAGGGCCGACCATTTTGCTATTACCACCGGCTCTTCTCCTTACGTTCCGGAGCTGCCGGGTATATCGGATGTTTCCATTCTGCACAACGAAAATTTCTGGGACCTACGCCAAAAGCCGGACGCTGTCTGCTTTATCGGTGGCGGTGTCATTGCCGCTGAACTCAGCCAGGCCTTAGCTCGCTTAGGAGTAGAGGTACATATCGTGGAACGATGGGTTCGATTAGCCCACCAATCGGTTTCTGGTCCACAATCCGATTTTCTACAAGAGATTTTAGAAGACGACGGTGTACAAGTTCACCTCGATCAAGAAGCCGTCCGCTTCGAAGGACCCAATCGACTCATTTGTGATCGAGGACCAGATATTGAGGCAGATCACTTCTTTATGACGCTTGGACGGCGTGCCAATGTACAAGGTCTCAACTTGGATAGGATTGAAATAGAGTACGACGACGAAGGTATTGGCGTCGATAATACTTTACGTACCTCCCAACCGCATATTTACGCCTGTGGAGATGTAGCTTCCCGCCACAAATATTCTCACATGGCTTCCTACCAAGCCCGCATTGTGGTCTACAATATCTTAAACCCTGACAACCCGCGAAAACAAATAGAGGACGATATTCCCTGGGCTATATTTACCGAACCCGAGTTAGCCAAAGTAGGGCTTTCCCGTGGAGAAGTGAAAGCTCGTTACGGCAAAGATGTAGTCGAGATTACCGTACCGGCGGAAAACGATCGCTTCATTACAGATCATAAAACCACTGGTTTTCTCACCGTGTTCTTTGATAAAAGAATCGATCAGATTATTGGTGCCGAGGCAGGTGGGTATCACGCGGCAGAATGGATTCAGTTACTAAGCTTGGCGTACCAGCAAAAAATGACCGCCGCTCAGGTGCTAGAGACTATCTTTATCTATCCAACCTATTCGGAAATCGTACGAAAAGCTTGTCAAAAGTACCTGCTGCAAGAAAAAGGATAAACAAAGCTCCTTACCTTGGTACTTTCCAAGTTAAGCGTTGATGATGAACCACCCTTTGCTGCAATCTTTACAAAAGAAACTTTCCGCAGACCGTATCCTAACGGGCTCCCAATTAGAAGGTCGATACCATCATATCTGGACCATGGACCAGGCAGTTGCCGCACCGGTGGTGGTGTTACCGCGCAACACGGAAGAAGTTAGCCTAATCTTAAAGGAGTGTCAAGCTGCTGGCCAGACCATCATCATCCACGGCGGACTCACCAATCTAGTTGGAGCGACCCATACCAAATCTACTGACTGGGTGCTGAGCCTAGAGAAAATGAATGAAATCGAAGAGGTGGATGCCAACGGCCGGTCGATTAGTGTGCAGGCCGGTGTTATCCTGGAGGACATCCAACGAGCAGCGGCGGAAGAAGGATTGTTATTTCCTTTAAATTTTGGTGCCAAAGGATCCGCACAAATAGGTGGAATTATTGCCTCCAATGCGGGTGGACTGCGCGTCTTTCGATTTGGCATGACCAGGCAACTAGTGCTTGGTCTCGAAGTGGTATTACCCGACGGCACCATTCTGTCTGACCTCAAAAAAATCATAAAGAATAACTCAGGCTACGACCTAAAACAGCTCTTTATAGGGGCAGAAGGTACGCTCGGCGTAATCACCCGTGCAGTTTTAAAAGTAGTAGAAGCCCCTTCCAGCCGTCAGTCGGTTTTTGCAGCGGTTAATTCCTACCCGCAGGTTGTACAGCTCCTTAAGTTTATGGACCAAAAGTTAGCGGGTACACTCAGTGGTTTTGAATTGATTTGGGGTAATTCCTATCGGACAATGACCAGCCCACCGGCTCTTTCCAAACCTCCACTCCCCCATGGCTACCCCTATTATATTTTGCTAGAAAGCCTAGGTGGAGCTCCTCCTGACGATGCTATCAGATTGCAAGAATACCTGGAGCAAGCCTTGGTAAGCGAAATCATTGAAGACGCCGTCTTTGCCAGCAGCGAAGCAGACCTTAACTGGTTTTGGCGAATCCGGGAAGATGTCCATGTATTGGCCTCCCAATGCCCCAATGACCATCATTTTGACATCAGTTTACCTACACCTTTAATTGGTGAAAACGTAGCTAAAATCACCGAAAAATTGCAGGCACTTCCCGAGGTAAGCCAGGTTTTTGCCTTTGGGCACGTAGCCGATGGGAATATTCACTTCATCATTGGGAAAGATGATAACTCCTTAGAATTAAAGAAACAGATCGACGATATCGTCTATGCCCCTTTGCAAGCACTAGGGGGATCCGTGTCCGCCGAACACGGCATAGGGATCGATAAAAAGGCTTACCTAGGTATCAGTAATTCACCGGCTGCCATCGAGCTAATGAAGACGCTAAAACGGACTCTAGATCCCGCAAACATCCTCAATCCAGGCCGGATTATTGATCTGGAGTAGCCTTTTACTTCCGGTCCCGCGTAACATCTATGATCCTACTTTTTTACCCTCCTACCTTTCTTCGTAGATCTAGTTGGGTCAGAATGTTCAAGTATCTAGGTGGTATCTTGTTGGGGCGCGTCAGGATGGGTGTTAGAATGGCCATCGGCAGGATTTGTCACTGGCTTACTTGCTTGTGAAGGCTTCGACTGGTCCTTCCAGCACGGTCATGTAGTAAAAGTGGATTTCTTTTTTTGAGTTCAGCCATAGTTCCATCAATTTCCGGGCCCGCTTTGCCATTGCTTTTGATGATCGAAACATGGATTATTTTGATGCACGTAGCAAGGTCATTAAAGCCATCCATAAAGCCTTTAACGAAGCAAATATTACCATCCCGTTCCCCATTCGGACCTTGGACTTTGGTATTAAAGGCGGACAAACTTTAAGCAAAGCACTAGAAAACCGATCCGCAGGATGGAACCAAATCCATCATCGGTCAGTGATAACTAATGTGTAAAGCCAGCTAAGAACAGCCAGATTCTGTAATTGGGATAATGATCGGACAACGATAATCTTCTTGAACTACACCATAAAAAAAGCCTGCTCCACAGAGCAGGCTTTGCTATTTTCAGGATGTTTAAAGGGCTATATACCCAAAACGAAATGATTTGAGTCGTTCCCACTCGCTCCTGCACTTGTCCACTGCGTTGCAAAGC
>JBCDIO010000084.1:0-8987 GCA_038748815.1 Bacteroidota bacterium | reverse complement strand
CACGCTAAAAGGCTAAAGAACAAACCCAGGGTTAAGAGGAAAGAAAATCGTAGAGCCATGGTTTGGTGGTTTAAACAAAAGAGCTTCCTTTCGAAGAAAAGAAGCTCTTTTTCGATCTAGCGCAAGGATAGATCTGATAAATCGTATCTAGATGGAAGACTACTGGAAAGAAACGCGAACGGATTCTCCGATCCAGCATCCAACTTTTACTTTTTGACCTTCTTTTACACCGCGCATAAATCCGTCCTGCTTTTCAGGGCGGAAACCAGCGTATTTTGCCAACTTGCTATTTGCTTCTTCGGCAACACTAGAATCAATCGATTTAGCGTAACGGTATTTGTCCATAGCTGCTAAGATAGCGATTTGCTTATCCCAAGCATCTTTTCCGCATGAACTACTGGTTTGTGCATACATGTCTCCAATAGCCATGTAAGGCTGGCCCCAGCCCGGGCGTTGCTTAGCGGCTTTCAGGGCATAGTCGCGAGCACTAGAATATTTCTTCTGCTTACGGAATAGAATAGATGCAATGGCGAAGTTATAGTTACCTAGCGTTTCGTCACTCGCACCTTCAGGATTCTTTTTTTCTTTCTCGATTGCTTCTTTGTATTTCTCGATAGAAGCGTCATACTTACCTTCGTCGTACAATGCCTTAGCGTGGGCCCCTGGATTTTCTGCGTAGAAAACCTCTAGTTTTTCCGCATTTACCTCGGCAACTACTTTATCGTATTGTGCTTTGATTTCAGCTACCAAAGGATCTGATTCATCACAACCCTGGGCAACTAGGCGGTTGTACATGGTTTTCATGGTTTCGAAGTCTTCCGGATTCTCCCGGAATACGGGTTCGAATTTTTCTTTGTAGAACGCACAGTCAAAGATCTGGTACTCAATCTTACTAAAAGTGGCGTTCATCGCTGCTTTGGCTTGCTCGTAAGTGGACCCAAATTCCTGGTTATTTAAAGCGTTGTAATCCGCGATTTCGTTTAATTCCGTATAAATGGCCCGAGCGCGTAGTGTATCCATCCGGCCTTTCTCAAATAACCACACTACTACATGTGCATAAGGATCAAGGACGATGTATTCTAGGTCATTTCCACTTTTTTCTACGGCGGACTCCAGCACCGGGAGTACTTTGGAGTAAGGCGTGCGCATGAAGTAGAACATATCGTACGCCTGGCGTCCGTACAGATATCCTTCATTTTCGTAGCAGGCACGTTCTTCGTCGTACAAACGATTGATGGTTTCTACGTACTCTTTTTTCTTTGCCTCGTCGGCTTCGGTCTTCAAGAATTCTAGGTAGAATTCTCGCCCATCCGTAAAGTGATAAGGGCGTTGGCCATCGGCTGCCGGAGCGATTTCGTAGGCTTTTTGCCAGTACTTAAAAGCTTCTTCCATGTTACCGGCTTTTTTGAAATCCCGGTACAGTACGTGAGCTTCTTCGGCAGCTTCTCCATTAGGAGCGTCCTGCCATTTGACGCATTGCGCTTGCGCGCCAGCTGCTACCATGAGGGCAGCAAGTAGTAGAAAACTATTCTTCAGTGATTTAAGCCTCTTCATAATTAGTTGAATTTTCTTTTGAAAAACCAAGAATTATCGTTCAGTGTGAACCCTAGTGTCATGCGAGCATACGTTTCTCTTAAATTGTCAGCGGACCCAAATTGGCCTGCTTCCACCGCAAAATTGACGAAGGAAGTTCGACCTCGAGTCATGATTACTGGTAATCCAACGCCAAAAGTGACTCCATAATTAGTTAATGAAGTATTAAAACTACGTGGATCGGTTTCAAAAAAGCCTCCGAGTCGATAGCGGATCTTGGCGGCATAGCGATTATAGGAGTTAATATTAGGTATGAATTCACCCCCAATGGCCAAGCGGTAAGCATCGGTTAATTGCTCCGGTTTGGCGGGGTTATCATAATTACTCCACTGGGTTAGGGTATATTCAGCACCGAGTCGAAATTTTTCAAATTCTTCGTACATCACACCTACGGCGAACTGCGCTGGTAAAGTGGCTTGGTCGAGCACTTCGTTATCATTTACCAAGGTATCCGTAAATATGGCAGGGTAGAATGGATTGTCGGCCACGTAGAATCGACTGGTATTGGTATTAATCGTATTCATGGAGTTGCCATAAACACC
Source organism: Bacteroidota bacterium (assembly GCA_038748815.1). Lineage (GTDB taxonomy): Bacteria > Bacteroidota > Bacteroidia > Chitinophagales > Saprospiraceae > JBCDIO01. The sequence goes on along the minus strand of JBCDIO010000084.1, from coordinate 6,852 downwards.
AATTATCAAGCTTTTCGTGGGTTCCTCTCCTTCTTTCAATCCTTTTTTGAAAGAATACTTGTATTGAACCCCTAGGTTCCAGGTCCAACCCGAAACACTCATTTCATCGTTGAATAGATTCTCGTAAGAAATCCCGATATCCGAAAAGGCCACCCGGCGTTCATTGGTGATTTTTCCGAAGAGGTATCCCAAGTTTACGCCAAAGGAGAAATCTTTATAGGAAATACCATTTCCCCACAAAAGTTTATAAGTACCGCCTGAGCCTTGAAAAGAGTTCAGGGTGGTTCCCAGCTCATCGGTTTCTTCGGCCGTTTCTACATCGTATCCCACATTAGTAAATGGGATCAAGGTAAAGGCCATCCCCCATTGTAAAGCAGCCGTTTTCCGATCGAGCACTTGATTGATCTGGTTGCGGATCGGGAAAGCTAGGGATAGGTAGTTCAAGTTACCACTCCAAACGCCAACGGATTCAGCACCGGCGTTGAGGTTCGCATACTTCGCGTAGAGGCCCACTTCAAAAGCGGTGCTTTTCAAGGAAGCCAAGGAAGCAGGATTGACGATATTCGTATGGTATCGATCAGCGAACGCTGCGGTTAGCCCACCCATTCCTAGATTAGCGGCGAATTGTTGATTAACCAAATCGCCCAGACCTAGTCTGGAGTACGGGGAGTTGTCTTGTGCATCTTGGCCTTGGGCCGTAACACTAACACCAACAAGCAGAATTGCGCAGAATATTCTATGCCAAATACGGGGCATTGTAGATCAGGATTTGATTTAACCCGTGCAGGACTAAATTTTGGTTCACAAATATGTTTCTTTTAAGGTATTTATCAAAAAAATCCGCGTCCCCTCCGGTCAAAATCACGTTTAATTCTCCGTAGGTCGCTTCACAGCGTTTGATAAACCCCTCCGCTTCTAAGATTGCACCAAGCTGAGCACCGTTTTGTAGTGCGGTATTGGTGCTGTCTCCTAAAAGCCCGTGTATATCACTTCGACCCGGTTGTGGCAACCGAGCTGTAAAGTGTTGCATGGCGTCTAACCGCATGGTAATTCCTGGGGCTATATTGCCACCGTAGTAGATACCATCGTGGGTGATCAAGTCGTAAGTGATGCAAGTTCCGGCGTCAATCACCACATTCGATTTTCCAGGGTATAACTGGAAGGCACCTACTACCGCTGCCACCCGGTCTTTACCGAGGGTTTCCGGAGTTCGGTACTCGTTGGCAATTGGTAAGGGCGTTTGATGGTCTAGTACGATTAGCGGGTATCGCGCCTGTAGTTCGGCAATTAAAGCAGGATTACGGGTGCCTACCGAAGAAAGGATGGCCTTTTTCGGAGAATGGTTGTATGCCCACTGAGCGAACCACTCTTCCGTCAAAAGGGGCACCTTTTCCAGATGAACGAGTTTTTCGGACTCAAAGAGCGCGATTTTTGTTCTGGTATTACCCACATCGATGGCTAGATGCACCGTTCTTTTTTTAGTGACGGAAGTGACGAGTCCCGGTCAAAACCATAGCTAAGCCATTCTCATCACAGTAATTGATACTGTCTTTATCCCGAATAGAGCCACCCGGCTGTACGACCGCAGTTATGCCTGCTTGATGCGCAATTTCCACACAATCTGGGAACGGGAAGAATGCATCGGAAGCCATAACGGCTCCTTCTAGCTCAAAACCAAAGGCCTTCGCTTTAATAATCGCTTGTTTCAAAGCATCAACCCGACTGGTTTGTCCACAACCCATACCGATTAGCTGTTGTCCTTTCACCAGAGCAATGGTGTTTGATTTAAGGTGCTTGGCACACTTATTGGCAAAAACTAAATCTTCCATTTCCGCAACGGTCGGAGCTTTGTTAGTAGCCTGTTGGAAATCTTCTACTGTCTCCATCTTAAGATCCGTCTCTTGCTCGATCACTCCATTTAATAGGCGACGGAAACTCCGGTTGGGAATATCCCAGGATTTTAACTCTAATAGAATGCGCTTTTTCTTAGCGGAAAGTAAAGCCAAAGCATCTTCTTCAAAAGCGGGTGCGATGAGCACTTCATAGAAAAGCTCATTGATTTCTTGTGCGGTCGCTAGGTCTACGGGACGGTTACAGATTAGAATTCCTCCGAAGGCAGAAACGGGGTCTCCGGCGAGCGCATCCTTCCACGCTTCAAGAAGCGTTGGGCGTACAGCTACTCCGCAGGGGTTCGTATGCTTAAGAACGGCAAAAGCCGGATCTCCAGTGTGGAACTCGGCCAGAATACCGATTGCTGCATCAATATCTACTAGGTTGTTGTAGGATAATGCCTTTCCATTGAGTTGAACCAATAAGTCTTCCAAGGGACCATGAAAATATCCGGCTTGGTGCGGGTTTTCTCCATATCTAAGAACACGCGACTCTTGAATGCTTTGCTTGAACGTTGGAGCTTGGGCATCCCGATTAAAATATTGATAGATCGCCGTATCATAATGTGAAGAAACCTGAAAGGCCCGCCGCGCAAATTCGGCGCGATCACTCAGGTCGGTAGCACCGTCTTTGGCTTTCAAGGTTTCTAGCAAGAGATCGTATTCAGCTTGTGAAGGAACGATGACTACATCTTGGTAGTTTTTGGCGGCCGCTCGAATCAAAGCAATCCCTCCAATGTCAATCTTTTCAATGATCGTTGCTTCGTCGTTGGTGGTGGCAACGGTCTTTTCAAAAGGGTATAGGTCCACAATCACTAAATCGATGGTTGGGATTTCGTATTGCTTGAGTTGGGCCAGGTGATCATCTTCCCGTCGAGCCAGAATACCTCCAAATACTTTTGGGTGTAAGGTTTTTACTCGTCCGTCTAGGATAGATGGGTAGGAAGTCAAGTCTTCCACACGCTCAACGGGCACTCCCAGTGCTTCGATAGCTGCTTGGGTTCCACCGGTAGAGTAAATAGTAACCCCTTGTCGATGCAGTTCTTCAACAATGGGTTGTAAGCCTTCTTTATGAAAGACAGAGATCAGCGCGGATTTGATTTTTTTCGTGGCCATGGATACGATTCCTACTCGTTTTAAATGATTAAAAATGGGGAGGTGACCTGACTATTCCGAAAAACGGTCGTCTCTAAAAAAGAGGGGCAAAGCTACGGATAATCAACTGGAATACAAAGACAACAATACCCTCTGACGACCTATTAGCTTTTTGAATATTTGATTCAGAAACCTGACTATTAAAAAATGTCGGTGTGTCAAAAATAGGCAAGGCTTGTACTTTCGTATTGTACGAATCAAAAAGCAAACCTGACAAACGGTTTCTGACAAAAAAAGCTATGAAAACTAACGACGATTCCTCTTGGAGGGTCTGTTTGCGATTCGATTGAATTACACTCATTTTATGTGGTTGCTGTACGGCTCACTGGTGTATTTATTTTAGGGAAGGCACAGACACCAGTGAGTCTTTTTTATTTCTAAACAATGAGCTGCTGAAGTATCCTTCGGTTCTCGCAAACGTTGGAAAGATGAAAAGAACCACAAGTCTCCTGATGACCCTTGGGGTTATCTTAGGAATGGCCTTGGCGCCAAGTACAGCAAACACTAGTGTCCATGCAGACGATTGTATGACCTCTCTCCGAGGTAAAGTGACCGATGAAAACGGAGAGCCCGTTATTCTTGGTAACGTGGCCCTCAAACAGAATGGAATATTGATCACTGGTGCTCAAACCGATTTTGATGGATTTTATTCCTTAACCGATATTGATCCAGGTACCTACGAGGTGGAATGTACTTATGTGGGCATGCAAACCACCGTTGTCACCGGAGTAGTGGTGAAAGAAGGCCAAGTAAATACCTTGGATGTAGTGATGCCCAACGGAGGGGTTAATTTAGAAGAAGTGGTGGTGGTTGGCTACTGTATTCCCCGGATCGAAGAAGATAATACGACGCAAGGAGGGGACGTGACGATTAAAGGATCTCGATCCGATAATAGCGTGTACTGGATTGATGGGGTGCCCGTTCGGGGTGGCTTGGTTCCACAGACTGAAATCTCGACTAAGAAGCGTCAAAGAAAGTTTAAGCGAGGGAAAAAGCTGAAAAAAAATCAAATTCAATCGGTCGAACCTGCTGAAAACACGGAACAGTTTACAACGATTGTTGAGAATCAGTTTTTAACTACGCAGAAAGAAGCGGTTTCCACGTTTTCGATTGATGTAGACCGAGCCAGTTATACTATTGTACGTAGTCGAATTCAACAAAACGGAAAACGCCCTGATCCAGACGCCGTACGCATTGAAGAGATGGTCAACTACTTTACGTATCAGTATGAAGGACCACAAGACGGAAAGCCCTTTGCGGTAGCTACAGACATCATGGATTGTCCTTGGAAATCCGAACATTATCTGTTGAGGATTGGGTTGAAAGGAGAACAATTAGAACGCGAAAAATCAGCCCCAAGTAATTTAGTATTTCTGCTCGATGTGTCGGGCTCAATGGCCAATGAAAACAAATTACCGCTAGTGAAAAAGTCACTAGAAATGTTAGTTGCACAATTACGACCCCAAGACCAAGTGGCCATTGTGGTGTACGCAGGGGCGGCTGGCGTGGTGTTGCCTCCGACTTCCGGAGATCAACAAGCTACCATTCTGGCCGCTCTCCACAACTTGCACGCTGGAGGCAGTACGGCGGGAGGCGCAGGCATTGAGTTGGCATATCAGTTGGCGGAAGAGCACCTTCTCAAAGAAGGAAATAACCGAGTCATTCTGGCCACCGATGGCGACTTTAATGTAGGGGTCAACTCCGTTGGAGGTTTAGAGTCCCTCATCGAAAAGAAACGCAAGAAAGGCATTTTCCTAACAGCACTAGGCTTCGGAATGGGGAACTATAAGGATAACCTGATTGAAGTCTTAGCCGATAAAGGAAATGGAAATTACGCCTATATAGACACCGAACAAGAAGCTCGGAGGGTATTTGTAAATAACCTCATGGGAACGCTGTATACGATTGCCAAAGACGTGAAAATTCAGCTCACGTTTGATTCGAATTATGTAAAAGAGTATCGCCTAATCGGTTATGAGAACCGGATGCTGGCGAAAGAAGATTTTGCAAATGACGCCAAGGACGCGGGCGAACTCGGAGCGGGACATACAGTCACGGCTTTGTACGAGGTCGTTCCGGGTCCGGCTGCGCGAAGAGGCCCCTTTGTAAAGACCGGGAATCCTAAAGCGATGAAACTCGGTACTATTGCGCTGCGCTACAAAAAACCAAATGCTTCGAAAAGCGAATTACTCCGCTTTAAGATCGAAGGGGCAAGCACTCCCGTAGTGGAAGCCCATGCCGACTTACAACACGCTGCTGCGGTAGCGGCCTTCGGCATGTGGCTCCGGCGTTCTGCTTTTTTGGGAGACTTTGAGTTAGACGATATTCGACGCTTAGCTTTACAAGGGATGAGAGAAGACCCTTTCCTGTTTCGAGAAGAATTTGTAGCGCTGTTGGAAATGGTTGCGGCCGCAAATTGGTCAGTAGTTGAGCAAAGAAATCCGAAAGCTCACTTCGTGAAGTCGACATGGATAGTTGAGCAAAAAGAAACGGGCTGTTTAAAAGGAACTGTAGTTGATGATTTAAGCAGAGCAATCCCATTGTGCAAGATGGCCATACAAAAGAGTGGATCGTTGGTTAAAAGTACGGTTACGAAGTCGGATGGCAGTTTCTTACTCAGTGATTTGGAAGAAGGAGCTTACGAAATAGAGCTAAGTCGTGAAGGGTTTAAGTCAGTATTCATTACTAGGTTGCTGATAGCACCGAATCGTACAAACGTTTTAGATGTAAGACTGGAAAGGGATGGGGCTTTAGAGCTGGAAGTTGGTCACTTAAAAACAAAAGAAGAAGACTATCCCATATTAGAGTGCCCGGAAATGGAGAGGCCTTCTAATGTACAGCCCCCAAAGCCTATTGGAAATACTACTCTTAAAACTACCGGAATTCTTAAAGGTATTGTAAGGGATGAACTACAAAGTCCGGTGGTCCTTTATATTTTTTTGCTCAAGCAAAACGGTGTGGTCAAAGCAACATGCAACTCCAATTTTGGTGGTAAATATGAGTTGAGATATATATTGCCTGGAACCTACGATTTAGAGGTTTTTCATGCTAGCTCTAAAATTGATACAGTTAGCCTTGAGGGGCTTTCGATTAATGGTGGTATGGAAACGCAGTTAGATATAACCATCGAGGCCAATAAAGAAGAGGAAGAACCCCACAAGAGAATAGTCTTAGGGAAACCCGTTTCAAGTCCTTATAGGTCAGAAGCTATAATCCTTAAGGGTTCTAGAATGGATAATACCGTTTACTACATAGATGGAAAGTACGTGAGAGGAATAGATCTTACTGACGAGCAAAAGCGGAAGCTTAAAGCGAAGAAAGACGCCAAAAAAGAAACAAAAAGGAGTAGTTCAATGAGATGAGCTAAAGATTATATTACCAAGGACTTTACAATTCTTCATACTAATGTTGGTAAGTAGTTACTAGGGGCTATCCGCGAAGGCGGGTAGCCTTTTCTTAAATCGTAAGAAAAGGGGGGTGTTTTGCCCAGTTTTCTTTCTAAGGGCCTGTTCTATGCGAGTTTCGGGGAGTAGTTTTTCCGATTCAGATCCCCAAATGGGATCTGAATCGGAAAAAAAGGCCTACCATTCAGTAAGCCCTCATTGTGCATCGTTTTTGTTGTGGGGGGATTTAAAGAAGCTGCGGGGGGCGCAGCATGGTGTTAGTGTTTGCTCAAAAAAGGTTCGTTCATAGTTTTTCTAAAAAAGAGGGTTGGGGGGTAAGGTGTTTGTGTTCTTTATTGAGTGTTGTTCGCGTTTGTGTTTGTTCGTTGTGTGCGCGTGTTTGTTCTTGATTACGATTCAAAGAT
>JBCDIO010000083.1:0-9007 GCA_038748815.1 Bacteroidota bacterium | reverse complement strand
TCAAATACAAAAGACTTAATCGAAGACACCAGCTTCTTAACAGAAGAAGAAAGTAGTTATAGAAAACAGTTTATAGAAACCATAAATTCTAATTTCTACAAGTCCATTCACCCTGTGGATGAAAAGGTCTTTTCATCTACTGATAAACAGATCATGAAACAGATTTATGAAACGTTTGGACATCTCGACCAATTTAACTTATCAGACGAATCCCATAATTATCCAGAATGGAAAAAATTTGAAGGGTACTTAAATGCTAAAAATGCATCAAGATTTGCCATGAATTATGAGGACTTTTTTATTTCAAAAATTGGCAATGAAAATCCTTTATTTGACGCAAACGAAGAGTCACTACAACTATCTAAAGAGCTTTTTTTAGAGAATGGGTATATCTATAGATGGATATGAAAATTCCTTCTGAATTATTTCTTACTGGTATCTCACCCAAAAAAATTTATTATTTCTCAAGTAATCGCCTCAGTTCTACCTCACCACATTACTTCATATGTGTCTCGAAAACAGAAAACGACTTATTAATCCTTGTTTGTTGTACCTCGCAGTTTGAAAAAAGAAAGAAATTTATAGAGCTGAGAAACCTTCCTTATTCAACTTTAGTATGGATTAAACCAGATTCCGATAATGGATTCACTAAAGACTCCTATGTAGATTGTAACAGCTATTTCGATTATACAGTCAATGAATTCAGAAGTCTTTATGAAGCAAATAGCCTAGATTTCAAAGGCGAACTATCGGATAGCCACTTCGAGCAAATAATCCAGGGGCTCAAGGAGAGCCCACTAATTGAAGAATCAATTAAAGAACTTCTTTAAAAGTTGGGCTTAAAGCAAATTGCTCGTCTTTACATAAAAAATTAGTCCGGTTGACTTGGTCATTCAATAAAAAAATGGTTTTTACGGTCTTTAGCGTAACAACCACCTTTATTTTCCTTAAACAAGGAACCATTATCCCATCTCTGCTTCTACAGACTGTACTTCTGGTACCATCCGCTTTAGCATCCCTTCGATACCGGACTTCAAGGTTACGGTAGAAGACGGACAACCACTACAAGAACCTTGCAAGATCACCGTTACCACTCCTTGATCGAATTTCTTGAACTCAATATTTCCTCCATCCGATTCTACGGCGGGCTTTACATACGTATCGATTAGCTCTTTAATCTTATTTACGATGACAGAATCCGACTCTGTGTAGTTATACGATGCCTTTCGCTCCGCTTCGATCGCTGCCATAGCGGCCTCAAACCCATCGAGCACGATCTCCTTGCCTTCTTCAACGTACTTCTTAATGAAGTCTTTGAGTTTGAGCATGATGTCTTCCCAAGCGTAGTTAAATTCCTTGGTTACCGTAACGAAATTATTACAGATATATACTCCTTTTACGTATGGCAAGGCAAATAACTCCGTACCAAGAGGAGACCATTCTTTCGCCAACTCTTCTTCCCGAAAATCGGCTGTACCACGGTAAAGCATCCGGTTAGTAACGAATTTCAAAGATTCCGGATTAGGCGTTTGCTCTGTGTAGAGCATCACCGGACTTTTGGTTACAGTATTCTCTTTCATGTCTTCTGCTTATTTAGACTGATCTTACAAAATTAACACAAATGATTCCACTAAGTTTCAACGGGTCGAACAAAGTTGCCGAAAAATCATTCCACTTTTGATTTTATCTTCCTCAAGTCATTTTATTGCGATAATTTTGCGAAAATGGCAAGGGAGTGGGCTGATCACTCTTGTCCATTTCATGAATTGTAAGCGGGCTAAGCTATGACTAATCGGTACTTTGACCTGATCGACCAGACCTTTTACTTCCCACAGGAAGGCTTCGACATCGAAGACAACGAGCTCCTTTTCAACGGTGTTCCGATCATGCATTTGATCAAAAAATATGGTACGCCACTCAAGGTGACCTATTTACCGAAAATCGGTTCTCAGATTAAAAAAGCCCGTAACCTGTTCAACCGGGCCATGAAATCCATCGGTTATTCCGGGAAATACCATTATTGCTATTGCACCAAAAGCTGTCACTTTCGCTACGTGTTGGATGAGGTATTGAAGTATCCTGTCGAATTGGAAACATCTTCTAGCTTTGACATCGATCTCATTCTGAGCTTAGCCAAAAGAGGTAAGGTGAATAAGCAAACGACCATCATAAATAATGGCTTCAAACCAGCCGAATACGCAAAAAAGATCAGTCAACTCATCAACCTGGGATACGAGAACGTTATCCCCATTCTCGATAACACCGAAGAGCTTGCCTACTACGAAAAATGGGTAAACCGTAAAAATAAGATTGGGCTACGCGTGGCCACCGAAGAAGAACCCAACTTCGAATTCTATACCTCGCGGCTAGGCATTCGCCATTCTCACGTAATCAACTATTACCAGGAAGCCTTGGCCGATCATCCCCAGTTTGAATTAAAAATGCTGCACTTCTTCGTGGATACCGGCATTAAAGACAGCATGTATTACTGGGGGGAATTGAAAAAAGCCGTCAAGCTCTACTGCGAACTCAAGCAGATATGCCCAACCCTCGACAGTCTCAATATTGGCGGGGGAATGCCGATTCGCAACTCGCTTGGCTTCGAATTTGATTATAAGTATATGATCAAAGAAATCGTACGGCTCATCATGCAAGAATGCGAAGAAGAAGGAGTACCCGAGCCCCATTTATACACTGAATTCGGTAAATATACGGTCGGAGAAAGTGGAGCAACCATCTTTTCAGTGCTCGCCAAAAAACAACACAATGACGCTGAGCTTTGGTATATGGTCGATAACTCATTAATGAATACAATCCCGGATGCTTGGGGCATCGGCGAACGCTTTATTCTCCTCCCAATCAATAAATGGAATAACGAATATACCCGAGTCAATATCGGTGGCCTCAGCTGCGATAACTCCGATTACTATAATTCTGAAGTACACGAAAGCCAGGTCTATTTGCCTGCGATCCAAGAAGATGATCAAGAACCCCTTTATTTGGGCTTTTTCCATACTGGCGCTTACCAAGATGCCATTAGCGGCTACGGCGGCATCAAGCACTGCCTGATTCCCTCTCCAAAGCATATCCTTATTTATCGAAATGCGGAAGGTAATCTGGTAGATACCCTTTACAAAGGCATCCAGACTTCTAAAGAGATGTTACAGATACTGGGGTATAATCTAGAAGACATCCCCAGCGTAGATCTAGAAATGGAGGAAGCGCCAAAAAGCGTATAGTCCTATCCAGAGTACATTGGTTTGAAAAGAAAGACCAAATTTACCTGTAACCGGCGTCCATTTTTTGCTAAAACGAGGCAATAAACATTTGGAGTGAGAGACCCGTATAGCGGATAAGACGCGTCTAAACAATCCTACTATCGCTTTTCCGAGTGCTCAAGATGTAGCAGTTTCTACAAAAACGAGGCCATTACACCACCAAGAGAGGACGCCTCAGAGGCTCTTAAAGTGCATTCGGTTTTCGGTCCTTTACGGAGTCGATGTAGCTCTTTACTTCGCGATAAATTTGGATCCGTTGTAAAATATCACTTCCTACTAGAACAATCATCCCAGTCAAAAAAATACCAATCCGAAAAGCCTCTACTTGCCCAGTAATTTGATCATAAAACGGTCGAATTACCAGTAGTTCCGCTGAGGTGATCACCGCTGCCAATAAGAACAAAGAAATGCTGATAGCCCGTGATCGACGGATCCAGGCGGGTGTACTTTTATAAATGCTCCGACGCAGCATATTCTCTACGTAGGTATCCTCCGGATTAATGCCTAATAATTCGCGTAGGATATACTCAGCTTTGCCAAATTCTAAGCGTTTGAAAAGGGATTTTGCTTTTTGAAACAAGGTGAGGTAATAGATGTCGTTTTCTTTCCAGTCTACCGAGAAATGTAAGATGCTGTATTCGATCACTTCATCGGCCACTAAGATATGCTTTCCCCAAGCCCCGATCTGAAAAAGGGCATCGGTGTAACACACCAGCAGCTCAAAGAATTCTGGCTCGTCCAATTGTCGAATCTGCTCCTCCCGATCTTCAAAAAAGCGAATAATGGTTTGGTAGGCAGTGGGATCAATGCCTTTAAAGTCTCGGTAGATTCTGGAACGATATGTCGATCTAGGCTGTGCCAAATTGTATGATTTCGAAAGCGAAACAAGAAATTACGTTTCCGGTTTTCTATTCTACAAAAAGATTAGCGGCTTTAGTAACAAGGAGCGTATATATTACAATTCGATGTAGCCTTTGTCCTTCACCTGAGCAAAAATATGTGGATAGTTCTCCTGGAAATTTTGTTTAATAAAATCAACCGGGACATCCGCAAAATGTCCATAATCCTCTAGGTATTCCATAAACTGATGACCTGCCTTATTGTACTCCTGGAAGATAGAATCCTCTTTTCCATTGAAATCCAGTGGATCCACACCAACCATGACACATAGCTCCGCGTTGAAGGCGGGAGAGGCTTTTAACCATTTTCCATCAATGAGTACGTTGACCATACCGTGGGGCGTAAGTTCATTAGAGCCAAATTTTTCTAAGAGACGCTCCACGCCAATATGGTTTTTCACCTTGGCAAGATGTAGGCGTGCTGGCAAGCCCAAGGCACGATAACAAGCGATTAATAAGACTGATTTTTCGATGCAATGCCCTTCTTTTTTCTTCGCTATAGCACTAGCGAGATAGTCTTCAGCGCGCAGGCTAATCCGGTACGGGTTATAGCGCCAACCGTCTCGAACCTTTAGGTAAACCTGCTCGGCTATTTTAGACTGCGACCGCTTCGAGTCTTTGAACTCAGCGACGAGTGCTTGGATTTCCCCCGACTCGTAGTCGTAAAACGAACTGCTAGCTAGGTAATTCATGGTACTGATTAAATCTTTCTATAATATGTACACTACGATCTCACTATTTGTTGTCTGACCCATTTTATACCGAGACTCTTGGTCCGCTGACAGTCAGAGGGTATAAAACGGGCTTACTAGGGCTCACATCAATCTCAAAACTAGCGATTGAAAGATGCAGTAAATACCATCCATCAGGAACTTCGTCGGGCACAAAGATCAATTCGGTGATCGTCGATTGTTCCCGAACTGTTTCTCCGGGATATTGCCAGAATGCTTTGTGGGCAGCTAAAGCACCGCCATCTTCTTCTCGGTCTACGGAAGGCAGGTCCAATAAAAGATGCTGAACTCCCCGTTCGACTAGCCAAGTTACGCCTTCCGAATCTAAGTAAGGAGGGTTGGTGCCAGAATAAGTCCTCCCAAGCTTATCGGCATGATTGGGCATGGTCCGAATCACCAGTGCCGGTGGTAGAGGATCGGTTCCTAGGGCATCTTCCCACTGTGCCTGGGTAATCACTCGATCTCCGGATTCCATTCTTTGCGGATATACACTAACCAAGCGGGCCGGCCAGTGAAACTGACGTAAGGTTTGATTAATCGTATAGGGCTCTTTGGCAATATGCCCTACGCACTCTGTATGGGTTCCATTTCCGTGGGGATTAATCCGCACATTCAAAAAATTAACCAGACCACCCCGAGCGGTACTTCCAATAAAATCTCCGGCGATGACCGGTGCAGTCTCGAACAAGGGGGCGTAAAAACAGTTTACTTGTTGATCAGTCGAAAGCGGGATGGAGCAATCGATGCCCTTTTGCAAATCTGCTTGGAAGACCCGTTCTCCGAAAGTAAATTGTGCAATCATAACAGTGCTATTTGCGGCGGTCTACATTTTCTGTAAAGGTACAGGCGGACTAAGTCGCTCCAAAATTTTTTTCATGAAAGTAGCTAACGAACATATAATTAGTCTTACCTACGAATTGCGCGACCCGGATCGCTCCGACGAATTACTAGAGCGAATGGACGCCAACTACCCCTTTGTTTTTCTGTATGGCTCCGGCAAGCTACTGCCCGCTTTCGAGGGGCATTTGCTCGGTCTCGAAGAAGGAGATCGCTTCGATTTCATACTATCTCCGGAAGAAGCTTATGGTCCTATACAACCCGCTAATATTCTGCGTCTATCCAGAAAAGATCTACAGTTAGAAGACCTAATGACCCTGGAAAGCATTCAGCCCGGTAACTACATCAACCTGACGGACGACCTAGGGCAACAGCACCAAGGCAAGATCCTGGATCTGGATGAAGAATACATTCAGGTTGATTTTAATCACGCCATGGCTGGAAAAAGACTGCGTTTTACGGGCACCGTTTTGTTGATCCGGAAGGCTTCGGTCGATGAATTAATCCGCCAACATTACATCCAAGAGGATGGAATTCATCGCGATTCTGGTGAAAACATCTAAAATCACCCTGAAAACGGGCATTTACTGGAGAAAAAGTGTAATATAGGTTTGAGTGCCGCCTCCAAGGTTGAATTTTCAACCTTATAATCATACCGTACAGACCTCTTACCTTTAGAAAGTGAACTTTTTTGCGCGCGCCAAATACAATGCCATTACAGCCTGGGTCCGCTCGGCCCTAACCACCTATTACACGCCAATTACTATTCGTAACCGGGAGGGACTGCGGGAAGAACGCCCCTTTATTGTGGTTACCAACCACCCCAATACTCTTTCGGATGTAGTGCTTACCGTAGTACACGGCTACCGCCCTATCTACCTTTTGGCCAATGCCGGTTTATTTCGGTACAAGCTGAGTGCCTGGTTTTTTAATCAGGTGTATTGCATACCTATCCAACGCAAGCAAGATGTGAAGCGTAAGGGAACATCCAATAATCGAAAAAATATTAACCGAGTTATTGAACACCTTCTCCAAGGAGGAGCTATGTATATAGCCCCTGAGGGGAGCAGCTGGTTAGAATGGCATTTGCGGCCGCTAAAAACCGGAGTGAGCCGAATCGCTTTCCAAACGGCCAATGCGGCTAATTTTGATACTGACCTAGTCATCATCCCTTTGGGGTTCACGTACGAGGACGGATCTAGTTTCCGTACGGGTGTGCACCTGGAAGTCGGGTCAGCTATTGAGCTAAGAAACTATAAATCCTTATTTGATCACGACCCTAAAGAGGCGCAACGCACTTTGATGGGGGATATCAAGGAGGGTCTTACAAATTGTATGCTTCATACAAACGATCAATTTCAGGAGGTCTTGCTGCAACAATTAGGTCGGCTAGCCCAAGAAGAAAATGCCTTAGAGCCCATGGCTCAATACGATCGACAACAACGGCTTCTCAAAATACTAACGCAGTGGGAGGAACACGATGCCTCTACCTACTATTCTTTCCTAGCTAGTAGTCAGTACATTCAGGGAATCCTAAAAAGTGTAGACTTACGATGGGCAGACTGGCTAGCCACAGAATACCATTCTTCTACAAAAAGGAACTCCTTCCTTGCCTGGCCAATCGCTTGCTGGGGAGCTATTAACCACCTACTGCCCTGGGGAATTCCATTCTGGATTGACCGCCAATTTAATCAGGACCGGACCTTTTCTTCCACCTTTAAGATTACAGCAAGTCTCATTACCGTTCCACTTTTCTATGTTCTACAGGCACTGCTATTTAATGCTTTACTACCGATCCATTGGGCTTGGACAATCCTGTATGTTGTTTCTCTGGCCCCGGCTGGTAAATTCGCCTTTTCGTTTTACCAAAACTGGAAGCAACAGCAAGCTATACGTAGAGCACGATCTTTAGAAGGATCGTTTTTAGAACAAGAACTTCGGAATTTCAGGCAGGATCTTCTCCAAAAACTCCACGAAAGCATCCTTTTGCAGCCAACCACCATTCCTGAGAAGAAAAAAAAGCTTACCCGATGAGTCCTTTGTTAGAATATGGACTTCTTATCTGGTATCTAGTCGTTTTTTTGAATGCCCTTGCTTGGCTTTTAACTTGGCCGGCTGGTCAGAAAAAAGTAGCTACAACCAAGTCTGAGGAAGGCGTATCAGTGGTCGTTTGTGCACGCAATGCCGGTCATCTTTTATCGGACCAAATACCGCAATTATTAAGGCAGGAGTATCCCCACTGGGAACTAATCATTCTAGACGATCACTCCACAGATAACAGTTGGTCTATCCTACAAGAATGGCAGGTAAACCCCAGAATTAGTACCTATTCAATGGGGACTGAAAAAATTCGCCCGGGCAAAAAATACGCACAGCAGTTTGGAATAGCTAAGGCTCAATATAACTGGATACTGGTGACGGATGCCGATTGCCACCCCGCTTCCAATCATTGGATACAATGTATGATGCAAGCAAGAGGGCCGGAAACCCTCCTTGTATTAGGTGTGGGTCTTTTACAGCGAAGGCCCGGTTTACTAAATCGGTTCATCCGGTATGAAATGACCCATACGGCTATTCAGTATCTCAGTGCTGCTTATTGGAAAACCCCCTACATGGGTGTAGGAAGAAACCTATTATTTAATCGGCACCTCTTTGAATCCACCAAACATCGAGCCGGTGATCATCTCCCTTATGGTGATGATGATTTGTTTGTAAACGCCGCTAGTTCTCACGCTACTGGATATTGTATCGATCCGGCTGGATTCACTTTCTCCCCTGCGAAGAAGACGCTTTCTGCTTATTTGGACCAAAAGAAAAGACATCTCAGTACTGGAAAATACTACCATTTTTTGCACCAAATTCTCTTAGGTAGTTGGGCAGTTTTACACTTTTTGTATTGGCTAGGCCTCTTTGTACTCTGCCCATTCTATCCCGCCGAGGTGGTCGTAGTAGGTACGCTTCGAATGGCCCTTTGTATGGTGGTATTCGCCCGCTGGACCAGTGCTTTGGTACAGCCGGACTTACGATGGTGGTTCCCTCTTCTCGACTTATTTTTTCTTTCCATTTACGGGTGGGGCTTTCGGTTCATCTTTTGGCGTGATAAATCAGGTTGGTGATAAAAAGTAGACAAATTGCCGGATCGGCTAGCCAACACCCCTCTTTTGTAAGAGTTTGAAAATCAGACTGTAAGCAATAATGCATAAATATTAATTATCTAATTAATTAAAAGAATAAATTTTTACTTATGTTAGTTAGCCTGTAG
>JBCDIO010000082.1:0-9019 GCA_038748815.1 Bacteroidota bacterium | reverse complement strand
CCCCTTAAAAACGAAGCTGCTTTTCCCGAATACCGGAGTTCTATGAGTTCGATATCCGTAAGCACATTGGCTCTTCGCCAGTAGCGTGCAAAGAAAAAGGTGGTAAGCATGCCACCCGCTAGCATATTCCACCAGAGCCAGTTTCCAGCGATACCGTTTTGAGCTACAAGCTCCGTAACCGCCAGTGGAGTGTCAGCGGCAAACGTGGTGGCCACCATGGAAATACCGGCTATATACCAGGGCAAATTACGGCCTCCTAAAAAGAAGCTGGACAAGTCTTTGCCTCCCTGCTTTCTGAATTTTAAGCCGATGCCCAGGCTAATAAGAAAAAAGATAACGATGATAGAATAGTCGAGTGGCGCTAGCTCCATAAAGTATAGTTTGCCCTGAAAATAAGACTTTCAGAAAAACGCTGCTATATATTTTGCATGTAATTGCTCTGGAAAGATTAGGCCATTGATTCGACTCAGTATCGTGATGTAGACACTTCCATCAGGTTTTTAGATAAAGGAGTAGAGGGGTTTAGGGCGGATTAAATTGGAGGGCTTATTAGCATTGGTTTGGGCTAATTATTTGGCTTATGCAGCATTCTGCTATCCATTCGTTTTGCGGCTGCTTATCCTATATTAATAAATCTTTAAATTCTATTCTAATCTTAGTATCTATCCTATTTTTTTTGTTAGGTTTGCTGCGTTTTTTTAAAAATGTCAATAGTTGTCAAAAGAGAAAAATGTTTAGAGCAACCCATGCGACTTTAGTCGGACTCTATTTTTTGTTGTTGGTAAATGCCACTGCCCAAACGGTAAGCCCACCGTTTACCACTCCTCCAGAAATACCCCCATCACCCAATGCCGCGTCCCTTGGGAAATACGGTAATATGCCGGTGAGCCACTATGCCGGTATTCCTACGATTAACATACCACTCTATGAGCTAAAGCACAAAGATATAACGCTTCCTGTTAGTCTTTCCTATCATGCTTCGGGGATAAAAGTAAGTGAGATCGCCTCATGGGTGGGTTTAGGGTGGTCGTTAAATGGAGGGGGAACAATCACCAGGTACGTGCGAGGCCTTCCTGATGAGATTGCCATCAGGGGGTACTTAGATAAAAGCGCCTATTTGGGAGACGTAGCAGCAATCATTCCGGACACCGATGGCTTCGACGAGCGATTACAAAACCTGACCCTTGGTTATGACGACATGGAGCCTGATGTTTTCAGCTTTAATTTTGCGGGATATTCGGGGCAATTTGTTTTCAACCGCGACCGTCAAATTGTGCTTAAGCCCCACTCCAACCTTAAAGTCATCCCCCCTGCCAGCAATAACAGAGAATCTTTTCAATCGGAGGAATGGATCATAATGGACGACAAGGGCTATTCCTTTCACTTTGGCGGATTGAACGCCATTGACTATACCAATACCCTAGACATTGAGATTAACCCCTCATACTCCAGTGCATGGCATTTGACCAAAATAGTGAGCCCCAGTGGCAATGAAATAAACCTTACGTATCAGCCTGACTGGATATCGCACGATATCACCTCTTCCTATACCGACTACCACAAAATAACAAAGAGCGGTTGCCCGAACCCTCCTCCGTCTTCCGTTCAGTACAGCAGCATTACCTTTGACGCCAATGTCCTGTCCGAAATTAAGAGTGATTTGGTTACCATTCAATTTGTGCTAGGTTCTCGGTCAGATATAAGTGATGGTTCCCGCCTTACCCAAGTAAATGTTATAGATAACGGTACTGACACAATAAAAAAATCTTTTCTTCTTAATACCAGCTATTTCCTGACCGGCAGTGGAACGGATTTTAAACAGAAAAGACTGAGGCTGGATTCATTTGAAGAACTGCCTGAAGCGGGCTCCCCTTTGCCAAATAAGACCCACGAGTTTGTCTATGAGACTGGCGTGAACCTGCCGTCAAGAGATTCCTATGCGGTTGATCACTGGGGATACTACAACGGAAAAACCTCGAATACCACTTTTATGCCAACCATCGATCTGGCGAATGGCGAATTCTACGAGGGAGCGAACAAAGAAGCTGATTTTAACTACGCGAAAGCTAACATTCTAAAAAGAATAATTTATCCGACCAAAGGGTATACGGATTTTAATTATTCAGAAAAATCCTACGAAGTTGAACAAAGAGTTTATGAATCCCAGAGTCGTAATCCCATATTGAATGACTCAGAAATCTTTGTTGACTACACGGTTGTTTCCACCTTCCCGATTACCCACGATCAATGGGTTTCATTGGATTATGAAATTACTAATCCAGCCACCAATGGAGAGGGGACTACCGGCGGGCAGATTGCGGTATTGGATGCCGGTGATAATGTCGTATTCAGTTCCTTTCTAGAAGGCCCCCAGGAGGAATCGTTATCACTGTCCACGGGTTCGTATAAGCTGGCCTACAGAAACCTAGATGCTGTAGGGACTGATTTTTACATGTACCTGTCCTTTATGCAAGATATGGGGTTGCAGATGGTTACAAAGCCGGTAGGAGGTGTGAGAATTGCATCCATATACGACCATGACAACCACTCATCACAGCCCTTTGTACGATCTTACCTCTATGAAGACATCAAAATAATCGACCCCATACAGGAAAGCGACTATGCCTACTTTCACCGCTATCAACCCGATCCGTGGTCTGACGACTGTACCTATATGATCATCAATTCCTCCCGAAGAAATACAGCCGGGGGCAACACCCTTGGTTACGGCCGGGTTACCGAATACCAGGGGCTTCACCAGGAAAATGGGAAGACAGTCAGCACATTTAGTCATGCCACCGATGAGGGCGGCTACAACATGCCCAACTTAAGTCGTGAATACCGCAGGGGGCTCCTGATTGACAAAACTCTCTTCAATGCTGCGGGCGATACGGTACAGTACACCTATAATGATTATGAATTTGAGCAAATCGCCTCATCTCAGGTGCTAAAAATAAGAAGAGAAGATATCCCCTTCCCTGTACCAGGCCCCAATGGCACGGACATAGGATTCTACCATGAATACCATCTTGACTGGAGGCATGAAAGGTCTGAATATGTCAAATTAAACTATACCTTGACAAAAACTTATGAGGGGGACGTCGCCATCACGCAACAGGTCGATAACCACTATGACCAGTTTGTAAGCGGCACAAAAACCTATAACCTGCTTACCTCTCAAACCACCCAAAACAGTAAAAACCAGGAGCTGAAAACCATCATTAAATATGCGCCGCAGTATAACCTTACCGGTGTCATAACAGAAATGATGGATAACAATATGGTCAACGTACCCATAGAAGTGTACACCATTCTTGACAACCAATACCTAACCCGAGGGAGCTTTTCCAACATGGAAGTTATTAATACCGGCATAGTGGCTCCGATCACTTCCTATACCTTGGAACCCGGCCGCCTGGTATCTGACTTCAACGCGTCCACATACGATGGTGAATTTACTATAGACAGCAGCTATGATCTTGCGTCCCGCCTCTTTTATTCCTACGCTAATAACCCTATACAGCATATCCCGAGAAACGGTATAGCTACCACCTACATATGGGGCTACGACCAATCCAAAGTCATCGCCGTCGCCAGTAATGCCAGCCGTCATGATGTGGCTTACCACAATTTTGAAAGTAGCGATTTCGGCAATTGGAACACAGCGCCAACTCCTGATTTTAGCGATAGCTACCTTGGGAGAGGCTCGTTCATAGGTATTCTCAACAAAAGCAATTTAAGCGAAGGACAGTTTGTGATATCTCTGTATGCCAAGGGATCAGGGAATATCACTGTAAACGGCATTTCAAAGCCAGTTACCTCCGATTGGTCTGAGCTCACCTGGCAGCTGGATAATCCGGGAACGGTTGAAATCAATTCAAATGGCAATAGACTAGACGAAGTTCGTTTACTACCACACCAAGCAGAGCTCACCACCTATAGCTACGAGCCTATTTATGGGATCATATCGAAGACAGATGCAAACGGTGTGACCACCCATTTTAATTACGATGACTTTGGCCGGCTGAGTGAAGTCGTAGACAAAGATCACAACCTAATAGAACAGTATCGCTACCGCTATATTTCTGAATAAAGGCAATGGACTTAACCTATAAAACACTACTTCCTATACTCTGCTTTCTTAGTATCCCTCATTTTGGCTTAAGCGACAAGCCGGCGGGTATGGCAGCAACCATTTCGTTGAGTGACTATACAATCTGCTCCAGCCAGGGCATTACCATAACCGTTTCAGGTTTGAACCCCTTCGCCGCTGGAACAGTAAAGTTTTACAAGGCTACCGGACAATTGTTTTCGGAATTTGAGGAAAAAGCCTTTGAGCAGACCACCACCGTTTCGGCGATTGAAGTTGTCAGTGAAAGCACCAGTTTTTATGCCGTGGTTGACTACGACATTGGAACAGATGAAACCACCTCCGTGGCTACAGTAAATCAAAATACTTCCGGTGCGGGGACGTTAGTAGTTGTCAACGGCTCCTCGGGTACGCACGAACTATGTGTAGGGAGTCAAGTATCCTTGCAAAATGAAAATGCCAGTGGAGGCGCTCCATTGTGGTATTATTCCGAAGAACCGGACTGGGCTTCGGATAGCTGGCAGTCCCTGGGGCCCCTTGGAGCGACCGCCTCTTTTCAGTCCACGATTAACACCAAATATAAAGTGGGTTTACTAAGTGTGCCCGGAACCTGTGTCCAAAACCCTGAATCCAATATTATCACCGTTGTTTTGACCCAACCCACCGTAGCGGGGAACATTTCAGCAGGGAGCTCTTTTTGCGGCACGAGTACAGAGAATTTTGACCTTTGCTGTTACACCGGCACGATACTGAGATGGGAGTCGAGGTTCAAAAACGGATCGGACCCTTGGCAAGATTGGGATTTAATAACGGTTGATGATACCACCGCCGTCTCAAAAACCCTGTCCTCCTGGTCCGGAGGGCCGCGTACCTATGAAATAAAGGCGACCGTTCAGAGCGGTACATGTGCAAGCCAGTCCGTAGTAAAATCGGCTGTGGTTTACCCTGAACCCAATGCCGGCGCCATCACTTCCGGCGATAGTTTTTGTGGTACCTCTACGGAGACCTTTAACTTAACCGGGGCTATTGGTGACATCACCCGTTGGGAATGGAGATACCAAAATCAAGGCGAGGGTTGGTCGACCTGGGACCCCATTACAACATCAAATACCACTAGTATCACCCGCACCTTGACCGCTTCGCCTGATAAGCCTCGCACCTATCAGATAAGCGCTATCGTAGAAAGTGGTTCCTGTGATGACGTACCCCCTGCAATTAAATCGGTAGTGGTGTACCCCGAATTGTCTACGGGTACATTGATAGGTGACGCCGAGTACTTCGGAGTGGCTTCTGGTAGGCTGGAATTGCAAAACTATGTGGGCGCCATTGAAAGATGGGAAGTGAATTCAAATGGGAGCTGGTTTTCAGTACCTGGAACAGATGATTTTTATGATTATGCAAATTTACAACAGCCCACCTCGTATCAAGTGCTGGTATCAAGCGGGCCATGTGGAGAGGGTTTTTCAAATGAGGTTCTTGTTAATGTTCTAAGCGAGCCGAGTATTGACTTAGGTTTCAGTCAGAATTTACGACCGGGTCAATCAACCACACTTTCCACTGACCCGTCACATGCCCAGTACCAGTGGTTCAGAAATGATACCGAAGTGCCAAATGAAGCGGACCCTACGTTATTGGTAAAAAAACCAGGAGCGTACTACCTGGTAGTAACCTCGCAAGGAGGCGCCACCTTCACAACCGGCGAAGCAATCGTATCGGATCAGTTAGCAGTAAACCAAAACGCGGTTCTAAGGATTACCCCGACTATAGCCGTAAACGCCAGTAATTTTGATCCATTCGATTATTCTATGGATCAAATGGATATAACATCTGAGCTATATAACGGTTTGGGTATGCCAAGTCAAAGCATAAACCTGGAGCAATCTCATGCTTCGAATGACGTCATTGTACCCTATGAATATGACGAAGTAAGGAGAAATCGCACGAAATATTTGCCCTATACCGAAGCGGATAAAACCTTGCTGGTACGGCCTGCAGCCGTTGCGGATCAGCTGGATTAC
Source organism: Bacteroidota bacterium (assembly GCA_038748815.1). Lineage (GTDB taxonomy): Bacteria > Bacteroidota > Bacteroidia > Chitinophagales > Saprospiraceae > JBCDIO01. Next base: position 2,911 of record JBCDIO010000082.1, on the reverse strand, counting down.
TATGCGAACGGTTCCCTGCAAGAGAGTAACCCGTATTCCGTCACTCGCTTTGAGCCCTCCCCATTGAACCGTCCCATGGAACAAGGCGCTCCTGGTTCCGCATGGCAACCCGACCCTGATCCGAACATCACCACTGACAATGTCATCCACTACAGCTATGAAGTAAACAGGCTATCAGACCACGTCTACATTTGGGACGTAGACCTTATGACCGCTGACCTGACAGCAGCAGGGCACTACCCCAACGGCCAGCTGAGCAAAACCGTCACCACCGACGAAGCAGGCCATGCAGTAATAGAATTTGTCGACAAGCAGGGCCAAACCGTCTTAAAACGGGTTCAGGCCGTCCAGGCCCCCAACATGACCACCTACACACCTGGCGAGTGGGCTGATACCTACTATGTCTATGATGACTTCGGGGATTTGAGGTATGTGCTCCCTCCAGAAGCCGTCAAAGCCATAGGAAGCCCAGGCGCTTTCCCCTATGCCCCAAGCCCCACGCTCTTAGCCACTTGGACCTTCCAATACGAGTACGATGGCCGTAGGCGGATGACCGAAAAGAAAGTCCCAGGCGCAGACTGGGTCTACATGGTTTACGATGACCGGGACCGATTGGTACTCACCCAGGACGGCAACCAGAGGAATACGAATGAGTGGCTCTTCACCAAATACGACGGCTTGAACCGGCCAATCGTCACCGGTAAGTATGCGGATGATTCGGACCGCCCTGCTATGCAACAGAAAGTGAATGACTTTTATGCCTTTGATGTCACCTGGTCCTCTAGCAGTGGAGTTTCAGAAAGTAGTGGCTTGTTCACCAAAACCGCCGGAAATGGCTGGGGTAGTGGGGGAGCAGAGTCAAGCACACTCATCCCTTCAGGGGAAGATGGTTTTATAGGAATAGAAGCCACAGAAACAGATAAAGGCAGAATGTTTGGATTATCCACATCAAGCCCGGACGACCATTACAACACCATAGACTATGCGATTTACTTAAATGCTAACGGCACCTTTTCCGTATATGAGTCCGGAACCTCGAGAGGTCAATTTGGCGCCTATTCGGGAGGCGATGTCTTTGTGGTGAGACGTGAGGGTAGTACCATCATTTATGAGAAAAACGGACAGCAGTTTCGGGAAGTCACCGGAGTGGCGACCACGTCCATGGTTGCGGACCTAGCCTTCCTGACATCCGGGTCTACCTTAAAAATTTGGTACCCACCTTTCTATGAAACCAAAAGTGATATCGCCTTTGATTATACCTCCCAATCGTTTCCCTACACCGTGACTGAACAAGACTACCTGACGGTCACCTACTACGACGACTATACCTTCCACCATGCGGCGTTACCGGAATACCACTACCAGCCTACTACTGAAAACCCGACCTATTTTGATAGAATAAAGGGTCAGGTCACCGGTACCCTGACCAAAGTACTGGGCGCCGACCAATGGCTGAGAACCGTAAACTACTATGATGATCGTTATCGTGTGGTTCAGACAGTAACCGACACCCATAAAAGAGGCACGGAGCGCATCACCAATGCCTACGACTTTGTAGGTAAGGTATTAAAAACCGAAACCTCCCATTATACCCCGGAACCCTTGCTCTGGCGGAACCAAAAGAATGTAAAACAAGAACAAGACATCCTCCATTCCTTGCAGCCGTCGGGTTGGGCGGGAATCTCTTCCGTAAACACCTTACCGGAAACCCAGGACGGCTGGTTCGAAACCATCATTACCACCACCACCGGCACACGGTACATCGGCTTCAATGATAAAGACGAACTAACCGGCGCTAACGAAATGGAATACAACCTACACCTGAGCAATGACAACCTCACCCCTCGCATGCTCAACACGCCTTATCCGTCCTTGGGCAAAGTCGCTGTGGGTGATCGGTTACGCCTTGCTCGCGAACAAGGCATTGTTAAAGTCTACCTGAATGATGAATGGCTGTACGACTACCCTGGTACAAGCGCCGAGGAACTGGTCGTAGACCTGTCTCTAGGTGTCAACACCTCTTTAGGATACATCCGAAGCTCCTTTGGCATTCCCAGAGAAGATGAGCCCCCTTACTCCATGGTTTGGACAGGTTTGCAAAATATGACAGTGAGCGGTGATAGCCTCATAAAGACGGTTAATGGTTGGAATGGAAATGCATCATCGATAAATAAACTTGACAAAGGTCAAGACGGTTGGCTTGAGTTTAAAGCGGTCAGTATTGATAAAGCCCTGATGTTCGGATTGGCAGAAAAAGATATCAATGCCAGTTTTAACTATATTAACTATGCCGTTTATCTAATAAATAACGCTACTTTACAAATCCGTGAAAATGGAGTGATAGCTGCCAACTTCATACCTTATCAAATCGGAGATGTATTTCGCATTGAGCGGATAGGGCAAACCGTTCAATACCTCAAGAATGGTCAGGTCATGTATACATCGGGTGTAGCTTCTAACACCGAACTGATTGCCGATATGTCGTTACATACCCTGGGCGCAACGATCACCGAAGTGAAGGCCTCCTTTTACCTACAGCACCCGGAAGAGCAACACATCGACATCACCCGTGAGTTTGACTACGACCATGCCGGAAGATTGGTGGATACGTGGCATGAAGCCCAGACCAGTTTTCAAACGGAAAATACGAACAACATTGAACAACAGGCGGGCCAACTTCAGTTGATTGATGACCAGCTCATCGGTGAGGGCAGTACGGCCGTAGTACTAGGTCCAAATGAAGATGGTGCCATTACTTACCGGGCTGAAGACATGTACAACGGTAAACGGATCGGGTTCGAATTTGATGGCACCTCGATCAGATACCATATGCAGTTTTATACCAGTCATAATATTATAGCCACACGAAAAGGAGGTCCTTTGCATTCAAGTTTTCACTATGCAGTGGGGG
>JBCDIO010000081.1:0-9074 GCA_038748815.1 Bacteroidota bacterium | reverse complement strand
TTTTAGCAATGGATACAATAACTTGTCTAATTTTAACCGGCAGTTTAAGGCCATCATGCAAGTTAAGCCGAAGGAATATTGTGGCTTACGCTCCGCCTACCTACCGGTACGCTTAGCGCCGGCCAAAAGTCGTAAAGATATTTTTGAGGATATTCGTAGTCCAGAAATAGCCGAACAGCTATCAATTCAACCCGATGAACAAACAAAAAACGATCCAGCATATTGCCCTGCTCCTCCTGTCTATTTCTTACCTTTTATTCGTTCGCTGTTCAGATGAGTCCATGGGTGAGGAGCAAACCGTTTTTTCTGGCCAACAGGAAGCACCAGATACCAATTCCCTTATCGAAGAAAAGATTTATGATGCAAAGAGCATTGATGGTCCTTACCTCATTAATGGAACCGTGATTACTGTCGACCTAAACGAGCAGATTCGCAAGGAAGCCCTTGACCGAGATACGGTAACGGTCTGGATTAACGCTGCGGAGGAGCGATTCAATGTGCCTTTGAAAACGGAATTCAGCGTAGAGCCAGCCCTGTATGATATGCCTGAACGATTAATCGCCATCTCGGATATTGAAGGGAATTTTACTGCGTTCAGCAGTTTTCTGCAAGCGAACCAAGTCCTCAATGAGCGTTTCCAGTGGACATTTGGTAGAGGGCATTTAGTACTCGTAGGTGATTTTGTAGACCGGGGCGAAGATGTTCTGCAAACCCTTTGGTTGATCTATAAGCTAGAGGAGGAAGCCAAGCAATCGGGTGGGCAAGTCCATTTTCTCTTGGGTAATCACGAGATTATGAATATCCAAGGTGATTTTCGCTACGTTCAGGATAAATACAAAAAGCTGGCTATAGCGATTGGTAATAAAAACCAAAAAGAGGAAAACTATACGATTTTATTTTCTACCGATTCGCATCTGGGTCTCTGGCTACGGAGTAAAAATATAGTAGAGCGAATCGGTGATTATTTGTTCACCCACGCGGGCCTGTCTCCCAATATTCTTCCCTTAGACATAAGCATCGATGAAATCAACCAGATTATCCGGGCCAATATCGATCGGGGTCTTTATAAAAATCCGAACGGAGACGAAAAAGCCAGCTTTTTAATGGGAGTAGAAAGTCCCTTTTGGTACCGTGGTTTAATAACGGATTATACGTATTACGATAAAATAAAAGAGCAAGAACTAGATGCTATTCTGACTAGGTATAAAGCGAAAACAACGGTGGTGGGGCATTCAATCGTAGAGGATATTTCGTACGATTTTCAAAAGAAGGTTTTGCGGATGGATGTAAAGCACGGACGTAAAAAGGGGTCTACACAAACCAAAGGGGTATTGATCGAAAGAGGTCAGGTGTATAAAGTGGATGCTGCTGGTGGAAAAGAGCGCTTGTAAGCAAAGGAATAACTACGCGCACGTTTCCCGTTCATTAAAGTGTAGCACTCCCCCAATAAGCGTGCCCCTCAAATCGTCCATAACAGTATATTTTCTAATAACCGTAATTAACCAACCATGAAGCTACCACTACCCTATCTCCTATTCTTCGTTTTTTTATGGACTAGCTCGCTAGCCCAGGCCCAAAACACCCCAACAGATACGGAGGAAGAACAAATCATAACAGTACTCAATGATTACATCGAAGGCACCTCCTACAGTTATCCAGAGCAGGTGCAAGCCGCCTTTATGCCGGGTGCCCAGATGTTTCTTGACAAGGCGGGTGAACCGTTGTTCGTAATGACCATTGAGCAATACGCGGAACTGGTTGGCAAAGGCGAAGCCGGCGTCTTTAATGGTCGAACCACCAATATCTTAGCGATTGATCGATTCGAGGGGATTGCCACCGCCAAACTAGAAGTCATTATCCCGAGTTTTGGCCGCCGGTTCATTGATCTGCTGCTGCTTAAAAAATTGGAGAATGGCTGGAAGATCATCAGTAAAACAGCCGGGAGTGAGCTCAGTGAGCGCACGGGCAATAAGGTGTTAATCGTTACTTCGAATGCCTCGAATCAGGAGCAGGCGGATTTTTCCACCGGAAATAGCTTCTCCGAAGTTTCCATCGCCTACTTCGAATATCAGCAGGCGGGGTACCACGTAGATTTCGTAAGTCCGCAGGGCGGGAAGATTCCGCTGGCTTACATCAATCCGAATGACAGTATTCACCTGGCGGCTTTGTATAATCCGGATTTTATGTACGCCATCGCGCACACGAAAGAACCGGCGGACATTACTCCCAGTGAGTACGATATCATTCTATTCACCGGAGGGAGTGCGCCCATTTTTGATATTCCGGAGAATACAGCCATACAAAGCATTGCTGCGAATATTTATGAGCAGAAGGGGGTGATTGCGGCCGTTTGCCACGGAACCGCGGGGATCGTAAATATCAAAACCTCCGATGGAAAATACCTCGTGGATGGTAAGCAGGTGAACGGGTTTCCGGAGGCCTTTGAGAATAAGCGTTCCGCTCTATACCAGCACTTCCCGTTCATTATCGAAGAAGCCGTTGAACAGCACGGGGGCACCTTCCAACATGGGGAAAAAGCCAAAGCTTATCACGTTGTGGACGGACGCTTAGTGACGGGACAGAATTTTCAGTCCTCTCAGATAGTGGCCCAAAAAAGCATAGAGATAAGTCAGCAAAGTAAATCAAAGGAGTAAGAGCGTGTTTGGGAATCGAATTCTTGCCTGCAATCGGCAAATTTTATCCTGTATTTCGTTAAAAAGCCTCGCTGATACTATGGCATCATCTGCATTTTTTGCCTTATCCAGAATAAAATTTCCTCGATTTCGACTAAGACTCAATTCCCAAACATGCTCTAATTCCATTCTGTCTCTTCAGTCGATTCTTAAGAAACTATGTTCGAAAAAATACACCAGTACGTACAATCCCATTTTGACTTAAGCGCAGAAGCTCAGCTGGCCATGGTTCGCTTTTTCGAATCCATGGAACGTTCTAATGGCAAGCTTGAGCAAAGTCTGGCGCAGATTGGAGCCAAGTATCGTTTTGAACACTTGGCAAGTCTAAAGAAGAGTCCGCATATCTCCACCAACACCTTGTTCTTTTGGAGAGAATTATTCGAGTTTCCCCTATCCGTCGCTTTGGATGAAGAAGAGATCGACGAGGCATTCATGCTGTTCATTGATCACGATGATATTGCTAGCCCTTTGATCGGCTACATCGAGGCAGAGCTCGAAAAGGTCTGTTTTGACATCTATCATACTTGGGTTGGGTATCATTTTCAGCAAGCAGAACTCTACAAAACGGGGCTTCCGGTAGGCATTACGGTGAACAGCGACACAGTCTCCTATTATTTCAACGATTTCTCCTACGATGACCATTCCAAATATCACCACCGCTACGATACGGAAAATAAGGTCAGTCGTCCATTTAATCGGGATCTGACGCTAGAGGAAATCTTTATCCGAACCCATCTTCTGCGCGTTCCTTACCGGCGAATTTCTTTGTCCTCACAGGGGGAGCAACAGATCGAAAGCATGGAACTGGAAGGTGCTGTACTACGAGTCACTCAGAGAGACTTGCATTCGAGCCAGGTTTTATCGCAAACCCAAAAGCAATACGCACCCGGCAACTCGTACACACGCGATGTGGGTTCTGATATTGATGCGATGATCAACTATTTTGAAGCCGCGATTAATCGGGGAAATACGTTTGATTTGGCGCAGTGTACGTTTGAAGCGTAAAGTGTGTCCAATGCAGAAGATCATTTCGCTAATCTTAGTGCTTGTTTATAGACCTAAACGCATGGCATGAAAAAAAGACAACAAATCGAACAGAGCTTTCAAAAGCAGGGGCTGATGCAACATCTGGAGGCCGAGTTGGTAGAAATAGAAAACGGGCGAGTCGTCATCCAGTGCCCGTTATCGGAAAAAGTGACCCAACAACAAGGCTTTTTCCACGCCGGTGCAATCACGAGTATCGTAGATTCGGCTTGCGGTTATGCAGCGTTGAGCACTATGCCGGACGGTTCAGAAGTGCTATCCGTAGAATTTAAAGTAAACTTACTGCGTCCGGCTACTGGCCCGTTGATTCGAGCTACAGGCCGGGTATTAAAAGCCGGAAGAACCTTGACGGTTTGCGAAGGGGAAGTGCACGATGCCAATGGTAAATTGGTTACTAAGATGATCGCTACGATGATTGGAGTCCCCAAAAAAGAATGAGGACTTCCTTAAGTCACGCATTATTGATCCAAAGCGCTTACCCATAAAAAAGCCCTGTCTTCTTGCGAAGACAGGACTTCTATTTATCAAAAAATACTTCTCATTATTGGTTTAGCGATGAATCACTAAACGTTCAGTAAGCAACTCTTCTTCGGTCTGTACATTGATCATGTAGACACCCGTTGATAAGCTACTCACGTCTAAAGTCGTTCCGGTAATGCCTTCAAAGTCGCGCTGCATCACAAGCTGGCCTTGCATATTGAAGACCATAATGCTGCTAAATTCATCAGCCACTCGCAGGTTCACGATATCAGACGTTGGATTCGGCGTTAACGCAATATCTCCTTCTGGAATATCTAAACCACTGAAGGTGATAATAGTTGGCATTTGCTCGATCTTAACCATTGGGCTAGTAGAAGAGCCAGAAGCGGAAGAACCGGTAACCGTTACCTCATCGATATAGACTTGATCTCCGTTGGCGCTTGCGTCGCACTGAATCCGGAATTGAGCCCCGTCCGTTAGGTTGTAAGAAGAAGCATCTAGGGTAACCGTTGCGGAGTAGAAAGAACCATTGGTAAAACTACTTCCACTAGCGTAGGTAGCAACCGTTTGCCAGCCGGAACCGTCGTTGTAGCGCACCCAGAAATCTTCCCCATTCTCCATACTATTTGGATAGAAGTAGAAGTTGATTTCTACGCTTCCTAAGTCGGCCAAATCGTAAGACGGAGAAGTCATCGAAGAAGCGGTTCCGCTATTATCCCGTAGACGAATTGAATAATTTCCTTCCCAACTAAAGCTGGTATTTCGCCGCGTACAGTCACCACCTCCGTCAATCCAACCTTGTAGGCCAGTTTCAAAGAAGTAGGCTTCGGTAAAGGGCGTTCCACCCCCACCGGTACAGCCAGTAGTTGTGCCAATTGCCGTGGAGGTGCCAGAAGCATTTCCAGCAGCGTCTAAGGCCCGTACGCCAAAGTTGTACGAAGTACAAGCCACTAATCCGGTTACATTTACGGAAGTCCCGGTTACCGTTCCTAGAGAACCACCATCTACAAAGATTTCGTAGCCGGTCACACCCACATTATCCGTAGAAGCATTCCACGATAGGCTGACCTGGGTATCTTGTTCGTTACTTACCGTTAGGCTGGTAGGCTGGGTTGGTGGGCTGGTATCGGGGCCACCGCCTCCAATACAGAAGTCGGTAGACTCGCTGCTACCAAAGCTACCACCACTGGCTAAGGTAGTGCCTCCATCCGTTAGGGAGTACGATCCATTTCCGTAGGCACAGCAGATACCGTCACCGTAGCTATCATTAATGGTAAAGGTGTAGCAGTCGTCGGTTAAGCAAATAGTCTCTGTGATCGTAGAACCGTCTGGAGAACTACCGTAGGTTCCACCGGTAGCTACTGTAGCACCACCGTCATTGACTATACTCCAGCTCGTTTCTTCTGGGTAGTTATCTAACGTGATAGTAAGTGTAACTTCTGTTCCATTACAGCCAGAAGGACAAGCCGGACAATCAGGACCACCGCAGTCTACACCGGTTTCCTGACCATTCTGAATACCATCTGAACAGGTAGGAGCAGATCCTCCACCGGCAGCTTGTAGCGCGGCAAGCGCATTTACCCGACCGTTGGCATATTGAGTATCGAAGCCAGGAGCTCCCATGTCAATAGCCGTCGTATAAAGAATATTTTTCACCTGGGCAGAAGTCAGGCTAGAATTATAACCTAGAACTAGGGTAGCTACACCGGCTACCACGGGGCAAGCCGAGGAAGTACCACCAAAATTGGAGGTATAATTAGAGCTAGAATAACCTGGACTACCCATCCGGTCCGTTGTGCGCACCCCGGCACCAGGGCCACCCACGTTGTTCGAAGGAGCCATGATGTCAAGGGCCGAACCGTAATTAGAGTATGCAGAGCGAATACCGGTATTGGCAAAAGCCCCTACCGCTATTACGTTGGCGTTATTACCTGGATAGTCAACACAGCTTTTGTAACCGTTTCCAGAAGCGAAGACGACTACGCAACCTAAACCACCGCGGCCGTTCGAATTGGCGTCGGCGATGGCGGAGTTGATATTCGAGAAGCTAAGGGTACAAGAAGTATATCCCCAGCTGTTGCTTAATACATCAGCGCCCTGGTTTTTGGCCCAGGTTAAACCATCGGCAATATCCTGAGTAGATTCCCCACCCACAAAGATATTTACGGAGATCATATTGCTCAATGGAGCCACCCCTCGTACACCGATGTTGTTGTGGCTAGCGGTAACGGATCCGGCACAAGCTACCCCGTGGTCCGAGCCACTGATGGCGTTTCCATTTCCATTGTTAGCGGGACTAAAACCCGCCGTGTAGCGACTTTGGCCAGAACCGTTATTGAAGTCTTCGTGATTTTCGAGACCGTCATCTACTATCGCGACGGTAGTGCTAGAAGAACCCAAACTAATTCCCCAAGCTTCCAGAGCATTGCAGTCTGCATCGTTCGCTCCAGTTACTCCGTCAAGCGTCTGGCCGGTATTATGCATCTGGAACTGCTGGCTGAAAAGTGGATCATTAATCTGATAGCGCTCAATCGGCGCGTAAAAATCAGGATGCGCAAAGAGGAAGAAACCACTTTCCTGTAGGGTATTGGCCGCTTCGAGCACTTGGTTGACATCCTCTAATACGATTCGATACGTTCCGAACTTTTTGGTGATCTCTTTTACTCCGAATCGCTCAACCATACCGGTCATTACTTCAACATCGTCTTTGTTGACTAGCTGAGCAACAATAGTTTGAGTTGGATAAAGCACATAGCCATCCGACAAAGAATACCCTGGGCTTACCCGAACGTCTGCGGGATCGGCACCTAGATTAGCTATTACTTCAGAAATGGTTTGGGCACTGGCGACTTCAACAACCGCATACGATTTATGGGCCCAACTTTGGTAATCAATTACATTTTGTGGTTTAAGATTGGTTAAGGTATTCGCATCATCCGCGGTAACAACAAACTTAGTGTTACTGGGAGTAAGCGATAAGCGATCATTATCTGCCCAATAGTAATCAGAAGATTGGGCAATAAGCATGACAGTACTTAGGAGGCATGCTGCTCCTAGCAGTAAAATTCTACGCATAGTTAGAACTGTTTAGAAAGGCTAAAATGGTTTGTAAAAAACAGATCTGGAAGAAAGGGTCTCGGTAACGTTACATTATCGACAATGTGCGCAATAAAGATGTAGACTGCGGATATATCCGAACGCTTATACTAGGGGTTTGATAAAAGCCACTCAGACGGGGCTTTTGGGGGTTGGTGAGTACAATATATACAATAAATTTCCATTTGCAACTAAGTTGCGATAGAAAATTTTATTCTATCTTGCAACAGAGTCGCAATAATCCTTTGTATTTCTGACCGCAATAGCCTTTTAATACTAGGGATCGTAGTGCTCTATAGACGGCAAAACTCGCCCATTATTTATCAAACCAAATTCTGATGCTACAACGTAAATTTGATGAGATCGTGAAAGCTAACTTCCCCAACGCTATGGATGCCAAAGATACCTCTATCCATTACTTAGGGAAAATGCAGATCGAGCATAAAATTGATATTTCTAAAGTATTGATGGCGACCTCCGTTTGTTCGGACGACATTAACGTTCCGTCCACGACCTTCTTCAATGTCTTATTCGGTCCCTTTATCATGGGTGGCCTAGGAGGGATTCCCTTTGCTGGCCAAACGGGCATGACCGCCTTTGCGCATCACATCCCAGATGAGGGTAGTGCCTTCATTTTTTACGGACCACATATCGGTATTACGCTCGACGGCGACCTGGGCAAGATGTACCGCCCGCGCCAGGAACAAACCGGAAACTCCTGTGGAGCTTTAATGTTAGCCTTGGACCGTATTGAAGACAGTGCCTACAAGCCAACCATTAACGATGATGATTATCAGCAAATGAAGCTAGAAGAAAGTTTACTCCCCTACCGGGAACGAATCTTTTCTAGCGACAATCCGCAGAAAGCCATTACCGAGGCTTGTTACGAAATCATTGACCAAAAGATCCACGAACACATTAAGACTTGCAAAGACGAGTTTCATGTGGATACGGTCACTTTATTGGGCGGTATCATCATCAACACCGATTATGGCCTAGATGATTACTTTGATGCCAGAAACTTCGAAGTTATTGATCTTAAAAGCTTTAGTAGCAAAAGAGTACAAACCGTAGTTACTAAGCTATAAGCCAAAAAGAGTGGGAAGAAATTCCCACTCTTTTTATTCTTCATGCCCCCCACTCCAATGGGTATTTAATGCGATGAGCACAATCGCACGGAAACATAGATATCCTGGGCGACTCTTCCTACTGTAAAGCATGGTTTAGCCCCCATTCTCGCATAGCCACAATAAGTGGTTGCAGGCTGCGCCCTTTATCCGAAATCGAATACTCCACCCGGGGTGGAACCTCCGCAAAGACTTTCCGATTAATAATGCCATCCGCCTCTAGTTCCCGGAGCTGTGCAGTAAGCATTTTCTTACTGATACCTTCGATCATACGGAGCATCTCTCCGAAGCGATTCACATCATGGCTAATTAAATAAAGAATGATTGGCTTCCACTTACCTCCAATCACCCCCATAGTAGCCGCTACCGGGCAGGAATTAAACTTCATGTAATTCTCCACCAATTCTTCGTAAGCTTCCGATTTTTTCTCCATAATTTTCAGTCAATAACCAATTGATAAACAACAATAGTAACTTTTTCGCACCTAGGCTACTTCAGAGTAACTACTTGCCAAAAGGAAACAATGTTTCGTTCTTTGCAAAAGTAAAATAAACGATGATAAGATGTCAGAAACAATTTTAATTACCGGAGCAAATGGCAACATTGGTTCTCACCTAGTACAAGAATTGGCAAC
>JBCDIO010000080.1:0-9075 GCA_038748815.1 Bacteroidota bacterium | reverse complement strand
GGGCTTTCTGGCAGAAAGTACCTTAGCCTGGGAAAAGTCCATCCAAACGGTCATACAAACGGGAGTACGGACTGCGTCTTTCCGAATCGGCATCGTCCTTTCTACCAAGGGGGGAGCCTTGGACAAAATGATCTTACCCCTGAAACTGGGTGTTGCCGGGTATTTTGGTAACGGCCAACAATGGTATTCCTGGATACACATCGACGACCTGTGTAATATCTTTATTGAAGCGATTAAAGGAAAACAATACGAAGGGGTGTATAATGCCGTCAGTCCTAGTCCTGAAACGAACAAAGAACTAACGCGTACTTTGCGTTCCGCCTACCAAGCCAACGCCTTACTATTGCCTGGACCCGCTTTTGTTTTTCGCACCGTGATGGGAGAAATGTCGGACGTCATTCTCAATAGTACCCGGGTAAAAGCAGATAAGATCCAACACGCTGGCTTTCAGTTCGAATACCCTGAACTGGAATTAGCCATGTTGGACCTCATCCATTACAAGAAGTAGATCACTACTCTACGAGCGGAACACTTCAATTTCCTTGTTCTTTACCACTAAATCGGTAAACTTCCCTTTAAAACGGGTAGCCTTTACGATGTGGTTATCGATCCAGTGGTAGTTGCCACCACGTGGTTTATCCATTAATAATCCATGGTATTTGAAGTCGTGTTTATTCAACCATTCTTCGGTAACCTCTCGGTGTTCTTCCGTCCGAGAAGTGAAAAACGTGATAATATGCCCCTCTTCAAACCACTTATTAATTATCTTCAAAGCGTCTGGATAAGGTAATACCGTTGCCATGCGCTCTGGTTCCTCGTTTGGAACATCATCACAAATTGTCCCATCAATATCAATGAGGAAATTCTTCACGCCCTCCGGTAAAACGGGGCTGACCGTTTCTCCCTTTTCATTAAATGCCTGTTCCAGATTTGGAGTTTCTTTCATCAGATCTACAATTTTAACAATGATCTACACCACCGCGATGGTGTCGGTTATGCGTACTTCGGGCACAGTACCACGAAGAGTTTAGTCTATTTTATGGTCTATTGACACACCGTTAGCCCCCAGAACCGTAGTTGGTAGTGGTCAGTTGCCCGGTTTACGGTGGTGTATTTGGCTGGGCAAAGGTTGGTTGTTCGAAGAGTGGTGGAAATTTGGTTGGCTGGAATATTGAGGGGTTCATGCGAAAATTGTTCCTGTAATAGAACCTCTCCAAATCCATGCTGTACTGCAAAAGAAAGCATAATACCAATACCGCACAAATGTTAAGCCTTGGAAAAGAGTCCGAAAGGACGAAATTTAATTAAAATTAATATAGCCTTCGGGATCTACAGGAACCCCCTGATACCATAATTCAAAGTGTAGGTGAGGCCCATCGGTTAAGGTTCCCGTATTTCCAATAATGGCCACCGCTTCCCCTGCCTGAACAATATTCCCAATCTTTTTTAGGAGTACGGAATTGTGTTTATAGAAAGTAACAATATCGTTTTCGTGCAAAATGCCGATGGTATTACCCGTTTCTAAGGTCCAATCGGAGGCAATGACGACCCCATCCATAACCGCTTTAATCGGCGTATTTTTAGGGGCCAGAATATCCACTCCCTGGTGCCCCTTATCGGGCATAAACCCGGCACTAATCTCTCCAGTTACCGGCGGTGTGAAAAATATTTGCTCCAAAGGAACGGGAGTATTATTGCCGCTACTACGACTGAGCTCATTAATTTCGCGGATCGCCTCGAGTTCCACCTCCCGGCGTAGAGCCTCATCTTCTTCAATTCGTTCAATCTGAGCAGAACTATCACCGGGTTCGTACTGGATTTGTGGAATATCTTCTACCGTTTGAACTTCTCCCACCAACAGACGACGAAAAGATTCATTATAACGTTGTTGGGCTGCAAGAGCCTGCGAAAGTGTATCAATCTCTTGACGCAATTTGAAAATTTCAGTTTCGTTAGTCATGGTACCATAACCTGGTACCATGCGTTTGAGCGGAGTAAACATCACACTGGAGACCACAAGCACCGAAACAACGACCATCATCGTACACACCAAAACGTATACATTGAGTAAAGTTAGACGATAGGAGCCTACTTCCTCAAACGTTTCGTTATTCATCACCACCAGTCGATAGGTATTCTTTAAGCGATCTCTGAAGGATCGCTTGTTTTGCACTTCTTCTGCCATGAGCATTCGGTTTGGGTCATCTTTTGACCTGAGCGAACTGCAAAATTACAAATTCGTTGTCGTTCAGACCTAATTGTAAAGACCCTTGCTAGCATAAAATAAAAAAGTGGTTTTGTTGTTGTATACATAACGACCATACAAACGGGTATTGTTCGTCATAAGGATTTAATTATCATTTGTTAGCTTGGCGAAATCCTCCTAATTTTGCCCCGCTACAGTCTAGCGATTTTATACCGCTATATCCGAAGTAAGGTGCTTAGGAAAAGTTAACGCGAAGTCCATGTACTTGTTACTAAGGCATGAATGAACGTTTCTGGAGGACGAATCACCAGTTGGTTTGGCTGAGTGAACCGCGAAGCGAGTAGTCAGGCCCTGGTAGCCGTCCCGAGTACTCGGAGTGCAACGCAGTAGGCGAATACAGGGACTGGCGAGCACAACTCAAACCATTTCGTTTTGGGTATAAAAAGACCAAAACATCATTTGAGACTCATTTCCTAAGTACGAGCTTGGAATACTCCGTATCTTAGTATTGCTCAAGGATTTATTTGACCACAAATTATGCAAGGCTTGAACCTCTACATACGCATTTCTCTTTTACTGCTTGTTTTAGTGTTGGCTGGTTGTCGAACGCAGAAAAGCCGAAATGATCTTTCTCCACTTGGGAAGGTTTATCAAAACACAACGGCCCGTTACAACGGATACTACAATGCCACCGTATTGATGACTGAAAGTCAATTGACTCTAGAATCCCAACATACCGACAACTACAATAAGATTTTACCGCTGTACCCCTCCCGGGAAGCAGACAATCCAAAGGCAGTTTCAGAATCCTTAGATGAGGCCATTAAGAAAGTATCGGTAGTCGTCTCCCTCCACCGTCCTAGCCACTGGTCTGATGACTGTTACCTCTTAATTGGGCAAGCCCAATATATGAAGCAAGACTTTGAATCGGCCGAAGAGACCTTGGAGTTCATGCTTTCCGAATTCACCCCTTCTGGTTCTATCAAATCCAAAGGGAAAAAGAAGAAGTCTGGCCCTAAGAAGAAGTCTAGTACCAACAAGAAGAAACCTTCTTCTAAAAAGAAGAAAGCAGCACCGGGTAGCAAAAAGAAGAAGAAAAAGAAAAGACGGAAGCCACCTCGCCCGGGGTCTAAAAAGAAGAAAAAGAAAAAACCAAGCAGTAGCTCTAAGAAAAAAAGCAGCTCCAACAAACCCGCTACGGCAAAGTCTGAAAATAAATCGTCGGAAGAGGAAAATATGGAGAATGCCACCGCTTCCATCGAAGATACTCCCGGTACTATTTCTATCGGTAGTTATAAGGCGGAAATCGAAACGGGCGATGAAGAAAACTACTTCATGAAACACCGACCCGCTTACCAAGAAGGGGTTTTGTGGCTAGCCCGCACTTATATCGAGCGGGAAAACTATCCAGAAGCGGAGCGTTTGATGCAACAGCTAGAGCGTAGTTCTAGTACTTTTGATGACGTGCGCAGAGAATTGGCCGTCGTGGAATCTTACTACCATATTAAGCGAAAACGCTACGCTCAGGCTGTCGAACCACTGGCAAAAGCCGTTGCCTTAGAAAACGATAAGTACAAAAAAGCTCGCTATACCTATATCCAAGCCCAGATCTTGCAAAACATTGGCAACCAATCAGCTGCCTACGATGGATTTGAAAAGGTAATCAAACTTCGCCCGGCGTACGAGATGGAATTTGCCGCTCGTTTAAGTTTGGCTCAGAATGCTTGGCTCAACGGAAAATCTACCGCCGAGGAAGCAGTGAAAGACTTAGAGCGAATGCTCAAAGACGAAAAAAACATCGAGTACAAGGATAAGATATACTTTGCATTAGCTAAGATCTATTTGCAGCAAAATGACGAAAATAACGCTATTAAGCACTTGCGCTTGGCCTTAAATAATAGCTCCGGTGATGTTGCCCAGCGGGCGGAGTCATACATTACACTGGCCAACTTATACCTTAACAAAGAGGACTATATCAACGCAAAAGCTTATTTCGATTCTACGCTAACTACCCTACCTAAGACCGATGAGCGATACTCAGAAGTGGATAATTGGGCATCTAGCTTATCCGAAATTGCCGAGAATCTAACGATCATTCAAACACAGGATAGTCTGCTAGCCGTTGCTGCCTTGAGCGACGAAGAAAAAAAGGCCCTAGCCTTTAAAATTAAGAAAGAACAAGACGAAGCCAAGCGACAAGCCCTACTAGCCAAGCAAAACCAAGCAACTTCTGTCCTTACCGGAGGAACTGCCGGAGGCGGACCTACTGCCGGTGCTGCTGTCAGTACATTCTTCGCATACGATGACCGCTCGGTAAAACGGGGTGCCAGAGATTTTGAACGAAAATGGGGAGTGCGTAACCTAGAGGATAACTGGCGACGGTCCCAACGCAGTGGAGCCAACGCTTTCTCCGGTGAAGAAGAAATCGAGGAAGAAGTCTTGGACGGAATTATTACCGATGAAGATCTGCTTAAGCTTCTCGGAAATCTACCCGACACTCCGGAAAAAGCCGCCCAAGCCAACGAACAAATCGAAGGTGCCTATTTCGCCCTGGGTCGTTTGTACCGAGAAAAACTAGAGGAGAATGAGAAATCGGTTTTAGCACTGGATACGCTGTTAATCCGCTACCCAAAGACTGAATTCAAATTAGAAGCTTACTACTTCCTATATCTCGCGCATACCGATCTTAATAATACAGTACAGGCAAAGAAATACTTTGATTTGATCGTTAAAGGCTTTCCCAAAACGCCCATTGCAAGATCGCTTACCGATCCTAATTACGTAAAGAATACGCTAGATAAGGAACGCCAGTTGAATAAGTATTACGATGAAGTGTACACGGCTTTCCAATCGCAAAAGTACCAATTGGCCATTCAAAAGATCGATGCCGTTCCAGGGATTTTTGGGGGTGATAATACCCATAAACCCCGTTTTGCTTTACTGAAGGCCATGTGTCTTGGTAATACCAAAGGCCGAGATACTTATATCGCCGAGCTAAAAAGCGTGATTGCCAAACATCCAGATAGTCCCGAAGAAAAACGGGCCAAAGAGATATTACGTCTTCTCGGAGCCGCCAGTACCTCGGGGCCAGGTGGAAAAGTGACGGAAGTTGGAGGGAGCGAAGAATCTCAGTTCCTACAAGACTTCGACAAGCCCCACTACGTAATCATCACCTTCTCCAAATCAGATATTAGTCTGACGGGTACAAAGACGGCCGTATCGGATTTTCATCGGAAATACTTTAAACTGGAGAAATTACGGACCTCAAATATCTACTTGGGAGATATTGAATCTAGAGTGCCCATTATCGTAGTTCGGCGTTTCAAGGATAAAGCGAAAGCAATGGAATACTACGATGCTGTGATGAAGAACAAGGCGGATTTCATCCAGGAAGAAGGATTTACCTATCAGCTGTATCCGGTTTCACAAGGAAACTACCGAAACATTCTGAAGGCGAAGACTTTAGATGGTTATCCCGAATTTTTTGACCTATACTACATTGACTAGAAAACAGTCAATTTAAAAAAAGTAAAAGGCCAGCCCTATTTGGGTTGGCCTTTTACTTTTTGGGCCGGGTGGAATATATACCCAAAACGAAAGGGTTTGAGCCCTTTTCACAGATCCCTGTACTCGTTGTACTGTATTGCACCCTGAGCACTCGGGGCAGCTAACAACAACCCATTTGCGTCACACGGTTCACTCACTCAAACGATCTCGAAGTATGCCCTGCGGAAACGTTTATGCATGCCTTATTGGACAAACGTATGAACTAGGCATTCATTTTCCCAAACTACTTCGCTTTGGGTATATGCGGTATAGGATATAGGATAGAAAGAACCTTGGCCAATGAGTCCAAGCTTTAGAGAAGCCTCCTTCTTGAGCGTTTTCCTAGGAGGAAGGGGGAGAATAGGACAAAAAAAGCTGCTCCGATGAATCGGAGCAGCTTTTAGAGTATGTTTTTTGCTGTTTGTCTTACTCAGCAACCACTTCAAATTTTACATCGGCGATCACTTCCGGGTGGAATTTGATCTGAGCAACGTACTCACCCAAAGTTTTTACTTCTTCGGGCAATTCGATTTTACGGCGTTCTACTTCGATTTCAAATTGTTCATTTAAAGCCGAAGCCAATTGAACGGTGGTTACACTCCCGAAGATCTTACCACTCTGACCGGCTTTCGCACCGATTTTAAGGACTTGATCTTTCAGTTTATCAGCCATTTCAAGGAATTCTCCTTTACGAGCAGCTTCTTTCTCTGCTTCTTTGGCTTTGTATTCGTCTAGTTGTTGACGGTTCGCTTCGTTGGCGATAAGGGCAAACCCTTGAGGAATCAAATAGTTACGTCCATAGCCATCCTTCACGGATACGATGTCATATTTGTCCCCCACTTTGTCCATATCCTTCAGCAAAATAATTTCCATGATCGTTGAAGATTAAAGGTTAAGGAAGAAACTAAAGACCTACTTCAAAAGGTCAGTTACGTATGGCAACATGGCCAGGTGACGAGCCCGCTTGATAGCGGTAGCTACTTTACGTTGGTATTTCAAGGAATTACCAGTGATCCGACGTGGAAGGATCTTACCTTGATCGTTGACGAACTGGGTCAAAAAGTCAGGATCTTTATAATCAATGTACTTGATACCGTACTTACGGAAACGGCAGTACTTTTTACGCTTAGAACCAATGTTGGGATTGCTTAAGAACTTAATATCGTCTCTTGATGCCATTGTTTTAGTGTTTTGTGATCAAATAATAACCGAGCGGTTTACTCCTCCTCTTCTTTCTTTACCTCTGCTTTAGGAGCCTCCTCTTTGGGAGCTTCTTCCTTCTTCACTTCTTCTTTGGGAGCTTCAGCTACGGCCGTGTCTGCTTTAGGAGCTGCTGGTTTTGCTTTCGCTTTGGCAGCACGCGGCTTAGATTCCTTAGCAGGTTCTTTGTCCGCTTCCTTTTCTTCTTTCTTACCTTTTCCGATCAAGCCATTACGCTTGTCTTCATTGTATTTGATCCCGTACTTGTCTAACCGAACGGTCAAGAAACGCATGATGCGCTCATCCCGACGGAAAGCTAATTCAGTGGTACCAATGACTTCACCAGATTCGATAGTGAATTCAATAGTGTAATAAACACCCGAGGTGCGACGATTGATTGGGTAAGCCAATTGGCGTAAGCCCATCTCATCTACATGCACGATCGTACAACCATTAGAGGTTAGTAGATCCACATATGTCTGAGCTGTCGCTTTGATTTCATCGCTGGACAGCACTGGGTCTACGATGAACGTGATTTCGTATTGTTTGGTAAATTCAGACATAAAAAATGTTTTACAAAAAATGACCATTTAGGCCTTCTGACCGAAATGGAGGTGCAAAGGTATATAAATTAACCGGCAATACCAACAGTATTTGGGTATGAAATCTTTAGCTAAACATTACCCGATTAGAAATCAAAATCCGCTGGATCCGGACCAATGCGTATCCCTTGGTCAATAGCGGCCAACTGCCCCATTTCCTCTGCACTTAAACAAAAATCGTACAGGTCTCCGTTATCCGCAATACGGTGCGGTTCCGCACTCTTCGGAATGGTAGAAATGCCCCGCTGTAGGTTCCAACGCAATACAATCTGTACCTCCGATTTCTCGTATTTCTTGGCCAAGGTTTGTAAAAGCGGCACGGAGAATACCTGCCCTTGCATTAAGGGACTCCAGGCTTGTACCTGAATCTGACGATCTGCACAGTACTCCAACAAGGCTGGCTGCTGTAAATGGGGATGAAACTCAATCTGGTTCAATGCCGGCACCAAATCCGAGTGCCTAGCGAGATCTGCCAAGTGCTCGATCAGAAAATTACTAACTCCAACGGCTCGTACTCGTCCCTCTTTGTATAGATACTCCATGGCTCGCCAGGTGTCCAGATACTTTCCGGCAACGGGCCAATGTACCAAATAGAGGTCCAAAACGTCTAATCCCAGCTTGCGCATACTTGTATCGAATGCTCTAAGCGTTTGATCGTAGCCTTGGTCGGCATTCCAAACTTTAGTGGTAACAAAGATTTCAGATTGATCAATACTGGCCGATTGTAGTGCTTTACCTACTCCGGTTTCATTCCCGTAGAAAGAGGCGGTATCAATTAAGCGGTAGCCCGTGTCCAAAGCGGCATCAATAGCTACTTGTACTTGTTCGTCATTCATTTGGTAAACGCCCAGCCCCAGCAAAGGCATGCTAATTCCATTATTTAGGTCTACGCGCGTTGAAATCTCTAAGGATGTGCTCATCTTAGTTGTCCGTTTGATCGTTCTTTGTTTTGAAGTTCTTCGCATAAAGAACCTACAATCAAGCTAAAAGATCAATCGCTCTTCCGAAAAATTCGAAGTAAGAACACTGATTATTTCCTATGATGTTTGTCCTACATGTATTGCTAGGGGCTGCCTTAAGCTTCATTGGTTCACTCCCTTTTGGAATGATTAACCTGACAGCAGCCGACTTGACGCTGCGCAGGGGAGACCGAGCCGGTCGCATCTATTCGGCCGGCGCTGCGCTCGTGGAATTTATTCAAGCCTTTATTGCCCTACGCTTTACGCAATTCTTATTGGAAAATCGGGAATTAGACCTGGGGTTTCAAATTACCGCGGCGGTAGTCTTTGCGGCACTGGCTCTTTATTATTTCTTCTGGGCCCCACCCGTACAAGCCAATACCAGCCCACGACGGCGGTTTGAAGTTCCCTACTTTTGGCAGGGTGTCTTTGTGAGCAGCCTCAACCTGATGGTTTTTCCGTACTGGATGTTTTACGCCTCCTACCTAAGGGCTGGGGGATGGCTTAGCCAGGGCCACCAAGATATTCTAGTTTTTAGCAGCGGTGTATTTCTGGGAACTTT
>JBCDIO010000079.1:0-9207 GCA_038748815.1 Bacteroidota bacterium | reverse complement strand
TAAAGTCATCCCCGAAACGCTCGTATAATTTCATGGCAACATCCTCGTGATCCTGCCAGTTGATTGGCATATCGTCAAAATCGTCGAAACTCATCGTGTTATTTTTTTAGTGTTCGTGTCCAATAATGCGTGACTGATCGGGGATGGTCACTTCTATTTCGGCATCATCTTCCAAGATGACACATTGACAACCTAATCTGGATTCTAGTTTAGGGTTGATCGCCCGATCAATGAAGTCTTCTTCCTTGTCGGAAATTTCCTCTAGTTCATCTTCGCCTTGGTTTACGTAAATGTGGCAGGTGCTGCAGGCGCAAACACCGCCGCAGTTATGGTTTAAATGTACGTCGTGGTCCTCGGTGATTTCCAAAATAGAATATCCGGATTCGACGTTTTCTACTCTCTTAGAAGGAATGTCTTTATCTTCAAAATGAAATACAACCGTTGCCATGTAAGGTGATTTATCGTTGAGGGTGGCAAAACTAGTTTTTACACCTTAGCTTAACAACTATTCATTGGTATAGTTGCTGGAATTATGGGGAAAGATTGCTTTGTACTTCTCGACGTAGAGAAGCGGGCATTCCGGCAAATAGCAATAACATGAATTCATCTGTGGAGATATGAATAGTATTATTGAATCCCGTTCGTAGGTCATTTAAGATTTGCTGGTGATAAACTCGTACCACCTGATGATAAGCAGGTTTACCTTGTCTAGATTCAGGTTCCATTAAAACTCGAACGGGTAAGGGGTTCTGTTGGTTTCGGTAGAAAAGATGCAGGCCAACCTCGCCACCGAGAAGGTCATACAAGCCATACCCCTCAAGCTTAATTCGTTGGCCTTCTCGATCAATTTCGTAACTAATTTCCAGCCGCTTAAAAATTGCTTCATATCGATCTATAAGATAGTTGATATGCTCCTGACCAACTCCCGTAACAAAGGATTGGAGTTGCAGTTGGACCCGTTCAAAGGATCCCGCCAAAAAACGTTTGGTGATTCGTTGGACCAGGGCAACTTCCAGAAGATTTTGTAAAAATTCGGTTTTCAAGCTGTCGAAGGTGGCGGCTGCGTATTGGTATTGATCCTGCATTTCCTCCATGGCTTCTTGCTGAAATAAACGATCGCGGAAAGAATTCTTTTCAACCCGGCTTTTTCGTTCCCCTTTACGTTGAATTGGATTAGTAGCTTTCAAGCGGAACGGAATGGCTGGCCGTTGATTAAAATACTGGTCTTGAAAGCCGAGGCTAAGTGTTTGCAGCTTTTCCTTTAACTCCGCCACCTTATTCTTGATATGATAAAATTCCCAATTTTCTTCCGCTGCGGAGCTAACGGATCCAGTAGGATGGGGAAACTGATCTTCTAGCTGGTTGAGCGATTTTTCGAGGCGTTCCATCTGCTGGATTAATCGCCGATAAAATCGATGTCCCTGTTTGGCTTCGGGCATGGGGATGATCCAGTTTTGGGGAAGACGCTTCGCAAAAGAGAGCGGGGTGATTTTGGGTAGTAAATGATTATCCTCCAGATCAATTTCGAATAAGATGGGCTGGTCGCTTTGGTTGTTAATCAGTTGTTCTGCCGATAGGGCCGTTAAATCCCGTTCAATCTGCCGGCGCAGGGCGCGTCCTCCCATTCTGGCATCGTAGCCTCGAGTTGCTACCCACCGTAGAGCATCTTCGGAGATGTTAAGGATGGTCGTTCTACGCACGAAACCATCCCGCCGGAGTAGCTCCCGAATTTGTAGGCGGGCAATCCGTAAAATATGATCCGGTTGTAGCGCATTGAAGATGATAATGCGGTCAATTCGATTAATCAATTCTGGCCGAAAAAACCCTTCCACGGCACGTAGGTAAATACCTTGAATGTCTTTTTCTGGGGTAAAGCCCAGGGTAGATTGTACCTTGTCTGCTCCTAAGTTGGATGTCATAAGGATCACTAAATTGGAGAAGTCAACGGTACGTCCTCTAGAATCAGTTAGTCGCCCATCGTCCAGAATCTGTAACAGTAAGTCCAGGACGGTAGGGTGAGCTTTCTCAATTTCATCGAGCAATAGAACACCGTACGGTTGGTAGCGAACTTTACTTGTTAACAAGCCATCGGGTTTACGGTAGTCACCAATCAAGCGTTCAATAGCGAAAGGGTCAATAAATTCATTCATATCAAAGCGGATCAGCTCCGCTTCGGGCCCCATGAGATATTCGGCTAAGACTTTGGCGGCTTGGGTTTTTCCCACTCCCGTCGGGCCAATAAAAAGGTAGGAGCTGAAAGGCCGATTGGGATTAGTCAGCTTCGCCTTTACTAAGTGCACGGTATCGGTAAGGGCTTCTACTGCATCTTCCTGGCCAATTAACTGGCTACCCAAGGCTTGGCGTACCTGACCGGAAGAGAACCGTTGCGTTTCATCGAAAATCCGCTCGTCTAATCCACTGGAAAATTGAAATTCGGCCCGCACTTCGGGGGCATCTACAATGCTGAATCGGTGTTTAGCGGCTAACTGCCGGAGCATTTGAATGACCCCACCGGGAAGAGCACGGTGTTTTAGAAAGTTTCGGTGTATCTGAAAAATTTGCTGAATAGCTTGGATGGTAATCTCGCATCCCATTTGGAACTCCAGCTGCCGTCGTTGTTCGATGACCATGCGAATGGACTGTTCTGCGGTACTCGGGTGGATCCGTAAGGTTCGAAACTGTTCCGCGAAGCTCCGATTGCGCTCCTGTAGGATTTTCCATTCTTCGGGGCGAGCCAACAGGACGACCTGCATGGCTCGTTTTTGGAGGTAGCTTTTCAGAACATTAGCAACCGTCAAATCATTCTGGCTACTTTGCCCAATCCGCAAAAGAGCTAGGGGATTATCAAAGAGTAAGATATCTCCACGGACATCTTGCAAACGGGGTTGTTGGGCGTATTCCAGAATGGCCTCAAAGCGTTTTTCCCACATGCCGACCACACTCATACCAGCGATGATCCGGGTGGGATCAATTTGCCAAATACGTTGGGCACTGGTGTCCTCCTGGGTTGAAATCCGCTGTAGATAGCGATAGAGTGCTTCCTGGATCAATGTCTTTTTGCCTACGCCCTCTTCGCCCACCAAAACGATAGGTACGTGTGGAGGTTCAAAAAGTAGTTGGAGTAAGCTTTGTACTCGTTCTTCCTGGTAATAGGCTCTTTGTAGACTTTCTGGAAACAGACTGTTGAGTTCGTAGCCGACCTTTTCCAATTCGGTTTCCCCATCGAATTCTTCCTGCGCCCTAAATAATCGAAAGATCGCATCCTGATCATTCCGTACAAAAGAAAAATCGGGTGCGTGGATACGCACCTGCAAATCAACGTGCGTTACAAACTCCCGACGGGAACTGAAATAGTCTTCTGGATCGAACTGATCTGGGTCATTTTCCTTTTGTTTAGCCAGCAATTTTTGGATGATACGCAAGGCTTCTTCTTTGCGTTGAGCTTTGCTTTTAGCCGTAGTAGGTAGTAAACAGATATGATGGTTAAATGCCGGAAAAACCAGGTATTGTTGATCTTTGAATCGGAAGCTCAATACGGTAAATCGCCCCGAAATAAACTGTCTATTTAGATTAAAGGATAATTGATAACGTATTATCTCCACACCAGGATCAAACTGCAACCAAAAGAGTTCTTCGTAACCAAAGCGACTCAGTTTCCGGCCTTTGTAGTACTGTATAAATTCTTGCTTGAACTGCTTGATGGCTTCATCGAACCGTTCGTGGTAGATCACAGGGTAGGGGAGGAATAAGGGGCGTATCTGGTAAAGCCGTTGTTGGTTCAGAGTACTTTGGGTAACCAAGCTGGTTATCTGGAAACTATTTTGGGACATGCCATCATTTATGGTGCGATGGCTTAAAAATACAAAACCCAAGCAGTCTCCCTAAGCAGAATACAGGATTTATAGGAAGTCTAATAGCAATCTAACTGAATAAATGAAGGTTTATTCATATGTCAATTGATTGATGTTCAGTTTGTTAAATATTTCGTTGTGTAAGTAATTACGGAACAAATGGATAAAAAGTGCCTAAAATTTAGCAAACAAAAAAAATAGCTCATCGACCTTGAACAGAAGTACCCAAACCTTGTTCATGGATCGTAGTCTCTCTAACAACTACCATTTTTCTAACCAAAAAAGTATGCAAATGAGGAATTTGTTCCTTACCCTATCTCTACTGTTCGCAGTGGCAATTGCCTCTGCCCAAACAGCCCGGGTCCAGGTGATTCACAACTCACCAACCCCCGGTACTAGCTCAGGCCCTACGGTCGATATTTATGTAAACGATCAATTACTACCACAACTTACGGCAGTACCATTTCGGGCAGCTACTCCATTTTTGGATGTACCCGCTGGAACTGGTGCAGATCTTACCATCGATGTACGGGTAAGCCCCAGTACGCTCGACGATATGCCAGTGGCGAGCTTCCCAATCGGAAGTTTAACCGTTGGTGAAACCTACGTAGTAACAGCCAATGGAATTGTCGGTGACATGGACAACGGATTCGATCTAGATATTAATGTTGGTGCGCAGGAATCTGCGGCTATCGCTGGCAACGTTGAATTTGCGGCCCTACACGGTTCACCGGGTGCACCGAACGTAGACGTAGAGGCTCGGACCGTAGCTCCCTTGTTCACGGATCTTGCTTATGGTAACTACTCTGACGGATACGCTTCGGTACCTCCAGCTTTGTATTATCTAGATGTAAAAGCAGCAGGTGATCCCAATATCGTAGCGACTTTTGAAGCTGATTTGAGTGGTCTTGCCGATGGAGCAGCAACTGTATTTGCTTCCGGTATCTTGGGTGGTAGCCCAGCTTTTGGTCTATTTGCAGCCCTGCCTAATGGTACGGTAGTAGAATTTCCAGCTACTGAGGTTGCCCGTGCGCAGATTATCCATAACTCTCCATCACCAACGGTTGACGTTTACGCCAACGGTGGTTTGATTGTAGGCGATTTCGAATTCCGCACCGCTACCGAATTTATTTGGGTACCAGCGGGTGTAGAATTAGATATTCAAGTGGTACCAGCGGGTGGAGATCCAGCAACTCAGGATGTTTATAACGAACCAAATGTAACTTTAGACAATGGTTCTACCTACGTTCTAACGGCGGGTGGTATCCTTGGTAGCATGGCTACTCCATTTACCATCTTTGTCAATCCAGTAGCACGCGAAGCTTCGGGTGACATGGACTTAGTTTCTTTTGCGGCTCTGCACGGCTCTCCAGATGCCCCAGCGGTAGATGTAGACGCTCGGGCCGTGGCTACTCTGATTACTGATCTAGCCTACGGTTCTTACACCGATGATTATATTTCTGTTCCTCCAGCAACGTACTTCTTAGATGTACGGGTTGCGGGCGATCCAAATATTGTAGCAACTTTTGAAGCTGACCTAAATGGTTTGGGTGGCGGAGCGGCTACGGTATTTGCTTCCGGTCTACTAGCAGGTGATCCAGATTTTGGTTTATTTGCCGCATTGCCCGATGGAACCGTAGTCGAATTCCCTGCTGCATCCGTAGCTCGTTTACAATTGATCCACAACTCTCCAGACCCAACGGTTGATGTTTACGCAAATGGCGGGTTACTACAGGAAGATTTCGAATTCCGCACGGCTACCGAGTTCTTCTTTGTACCAGCGGATGTAGAAATTGATATTCAGGTGGTACCAGCGGGTGGAGATCCTGCGACAGATGATCTATATCTTGAGCCAAACATAGTACTAGATAATGGAAATACCTACGTAGCGGTAGCTGCTGGTATCGCCGGCGACATGGCTTTCCCATTCACGATCCAACTGGAAGGTGAAGGTCAAGAATCTGCGATGGGTGGAACCGGTTTCGTAGACATCAATTTATTGCACAGTTCTCCAGGTGCTCCAGCTGTAGACGTTATCGCTGCAGGTGTAGTGAGTGGCACCCTAGCCGATGGATTTGAATACGGAGATTTCACTGGTTATATCGAGGTTATTCCAGCACCTTACTTAATTGGTGTTACAGCTGATCCAGATATTGAGCTGACATACTTCGTTGATTTAGAGCCACTCGCAGGAGGAGCTGCCACTGTATTTGCCTCTGGGATCGTTGGTGGAAGTCCAGCGTTCGGTTTATTCGCGGCTCTCCCCAATGGAGATATTGTTGAATTACAGTTTTTAGACGAAGCGGATGCTGCTGGCGCAAATATTTTGCATAACTCTCCCGGCGCGGGTGTTGAGGAAGTAGACGTTTATTTCAACGGCTTCCTTCTCTTAGATGATTTAGAATTCCAGACAGCTACCGGTTTCGTTGGAATCCCAAGCGGTATTCCATTAGATATCGGGGTTGCACCAAGCAACAGTACCTCTGTAGCGGATACGATCTACAACTTCAATTTAGAAAGTGGACTCGCAGCGCAGGAAGGTTATATTATTACCGCTGGTGGTATTGTGGGTGATCCAACTACCCCATTTGGTTTCCAAGTATATGCGGGTGCTAAACTTAGCGCCGATGATGCAACTACTACTGAGTTCCAGGTACTACACAGTTCACCGGATGCACCAGCGGTTGATGTTGATGCACGTGCGGTTGGAACACTAGTAGAAGACTTAGCTTTTGGAGAATACACAGATTATACCGCAGTACCTTCTGGTTTGTACTACCTAGACGTACGCCTAGCGGGTGATCCAAACATCGTTGCTACTTTTGCTGCTCCATTGGATCTATTCGAAGGAGATGCCGTAACGGTATTTGCTTCTGGCCTTTTGGCTGGTGATCCAGACTTCGGTATCTTTGTATTGGAAGCGGACGGGAATGTCACCCCATTAGAAGCGGCGGAAATTACCCGCCTACAAATCATCCATAACTCTCCAGAGCCAACGGTTGATATTTACGCAAACGACGGATTATTGTACGGTGGTGTAGCTTTCCGTACGGCTACTGAATTCGATTTTGTGGCAGCGAATACGCCAATCAATATTAAGGTAGTGCCAGAAGGTGGTGCTTTGGCTGATGCGGTGTATAATGAAGACATTACCTTCGGTGCTAATGGTGATACTTGGGTAGTAATGGCTAATGGTATTGCTGGTGACACGGATAATCCATTCACTTTGACTCCATTCACTGACGCGCGGGAAAGTGCGGAAGCTGGTGGTGTTGATCTATTGTTGTTCCACGGTTCACCAGATGCGCCAGAAGTAGATGTTGTAGAAGCAGGTGGAGGAACGGTATTATTTGACAATATCTCGTTTGGATCATTCAGCAATGACTATGTGAATGTTCCTGCTGGAATATACGATTTGAATATTACCCCAAGTGAAGACAACGGAACGGTTGTACGTTCTTATATCGCTGATGTTACTACCCTAGAGGGTGGAGCAGCTACCGTATTTGCTTCTGGTTTCTTGACAGAAGGAGAAACACCAGCCTTCGAAGTGTGGGTAGCTTTACCAGATGGTAACACATTCCCGCTACAGGATGTAACGGCTACGGAAGACCTAGGTGGTTTGTTGAACGAATTCGCGGTAACACCAAATGTGGCGGATGGCGTGAACCAAATCCCTACTTGGTCAGTTAACCTTAGCACAGCGTTAAACGCTGAAATGTTATTATTCGACATCAATGGTCGTTTGCTAGATCAGCAAGACCTTGGAAAAGTACAAAATGCCCAAGAGACACTGAATATTTCGCTAGAAAGCGGACAGTACTTCTTGACCTTGGCTACGGAAAAAGGTATGGTTACCCGCAGCTTTATGATTGCGAAGTAATCTAGACCCTACCGACAATACGGGCTCTACTCTTTAACGAGGGTAGGGCCCTATTTTATACCCAAATAATACCCTCCTGGGGTGTACCGTAGGCTTGAGATTCACCAGCTTCGTGCCGATAAGCAATAGCTAGGGCTAATAAAGCATCTACATGATGCCAATCTGGTATTGCTTCAAGATCAGGCATCGAGAAAGGTAACTTACTACGTAAAGCATTACATACAGCGGCTATATTTACTTTCTGCTTTTTATAACCCAGGGCAGGCAGCTCCCACATTTTAGCTAATGGTCCCGGATAAACCTCAAAAACCTGGATACCCTGGGCGTTTAGTTGGTCTTTTAGCTTAATAGCGCGAGCGGTTAGTCCACCCAAGAACATAGGGGACATAGCCCGAAGCATACGGTCTCCTTGCCGATAGAAATAATCTTGATGATTGGGAAGCCCTCGATAAATACCCGGTAGAGAGAGTGGGGCATCTAGGTACACTTTCGTGATCTGGTTGGCTGCCAGGGTCTTTAAAATGAAGGCATCGGCATCTTGCTTTTTCTGGGAAGCAAATAATTGAAGTGGGTTGTGAAGGGCTATAACCGTTGTTCCAGCCATTTTACTGCCTAAGTCTATTCCCGCAATACGATGATTTGTTGTCAAGCTGTAGATTTTATCATGACAACGGCAGTGGTCCAAATTGGTTGTAAAAAAAAAGCAAGGTGCGGAGCACCTTGCGAAAAGGAGAATAGGCTAATTATACTTTTGGAGCGGATTAAAACGCGCTCTTTGTAATTCGTATCATGCCCTTGCCCATTGTTTTTCCGTCTTTCTGCCTTTGGCTGCCGATTTTGCAACTTCTTTTACTCGCAGGTTACCCATTAAGTGCCGTAAGGCCCAAGGGTCATGGTAGAGCATGTTTAGGCAGTTCGCAAACTTTCCATCCGGGCTTACCTCTTCTTCCGAAATAAAGACCCCAGAATGTTCGGGCAATTCAAGAGATCCGGCCAGTCCAGAAAAGCTGACCAAAGGGAGCGAATTAGCCAAATTATTTACCCAATCTTTGTTTTTGACAGACGAGGTAGGCACGAACCAAACTCCATTATTTTGCGGGGCTTCGGGAGGATTGGGGCCTTGATGCACAATAGCACTCTGACGCCATTCGCAAAGGCTATCCAGGAGATTACTCCTTCTGGTATCTTGTTCCCAAAAGACAAACTCGATCCGTTCTCGGTGTTTGGGTGTTAAGGAATGCCAGAATAAATCAAAGGTGTCAAAAACGACTTTTAGTTCTTTTCGACCTAGTCGAAAAGAAGGACAATAAACCTGAAAACGCATAGTAGAAATACTTTTTGTGGCGTAATTAGGGAAGAGCCACGCCACCCAAAAGGTCGCCAGGGCGCCGCGTGTTAGTTGGCTGTACCGACCGCGTTGTCTATCTGAGCAGCCCGATCTGACTGGTCCATGTTGAGCGTTAGTGCATGACC
>JBCDIO010000078.1:0-9287 GCA_038748815.1 Bacteroidota bacterium | reverse complement strand
TTGCACGGTGTACTTAGGACAACAATTGGTCAATACCTACCCGCAAAACCGTCAACCAATATTTCAGAATGCGGTTGTAATGAACTAAACCTCAGCCTCATGCGCTTATCGTCTACTCTCATTCTTGTCCTAACCCTCTTTGCCCTTCCTCTTCTTGCGCAGCAAGCTCCTATTTGCGGAAATGAGCAAATACAACTCCAGGAACGGAGAACGGATATTCCAGCTGCCCCTAATCCAACCGTAGAAAGAGCCAATACCCCGAAATATGTCAATACGGTAATCCATGTCATCTATTTTGGAGAAACAGATAGCATACCCAGCGAAGAGATCAAATCTGTGCTAGCGGATCTAAATGGTTTGTTCCGTGCCGAAGATATTGATACCAGTCTAATAAACCCCGTGCACCGGGATAAGCTTATGGATACCCAAATCCAATTCTGCCTCGCCGAAACCGACCCCGAGGGTGCTCCCACCACGGGGATCACCTATACACAAACGGACGTGGACGGTTTTCCGATCCAATTCTCTTTGGGCGGCATCTCGGCCGAAACGGTGAAAAAAGAAATCTTCGGTGGAGTCGACCCTTGGGACGTGGATCGATATTTCAATATTTGGATTGCCAATGTAGGCGATAATGGAGAGAACTTTAGTTATGGAATCCCCCGCAGCGAGTATTTCCCCCTAAATGGCTATGTCTCGGCGAGCAATATTCCGGGTGCCATCGTCGATGTCGACAATTTTAACGCCCCACCCCCAATTGGTACGCTGAAAAGTCTATTCGCCCACGAGTGCGGACACGCTTTGGGCCTCTTACATACCTTCCACATCGAAGGAATTGATACACTCGAATTCTGCGACGGAACGGATTTCATGGATGATACACCCACCTCTGGTATCACTACGAGCTGCACTACCACGTTTGATCAGAACACCTGTTTGGATGGCCCCAACGACGAGCCCGATAACGTGACTAATTTCATGAATTACGCTTGCCAGCTTATGTTCACCCCCGACCAAATCGCCACCATGCACAATAACCTGGCCCAAGCCCCTAGCGGTTTATTTTCGGAGGCACCCTGTACCATCATTGCTTCAGCCGAAAAGACTACGCCGAAACCCGATATTGACTTCAACATCGCACCAAATCCCAATGACGGCCATTTCACCATCAACTTCTCGGATGGCCTTAATCAGGAAAGCACTTTACGGATCTATAATGCAACCGGACAGGTACTCTTCGAAGAGCCTATTCGCCTCCAGAATGAGACTGCTTTTCCCATCAACACGGGTATCTTGGAGCCCGGTATTTACTACCTTAGCATCCAGACCGAGCGGGGGACTGCTTCGAAAAGAATGGTGGTACAATAGTCCGGAGTCGTCGACTAAAAATGGTAACGGGTAACTACAACTTGACCAAGCGAAGCACTGTTTTTGCATCCTGGGTTTGCACCGCTACCAGGTAAATACCCGGCCTCAGTGGCGATACATCAACAATTGGATGCACGGCGGTCAGTTGCATTTGACCATCCGAGGAGTAGAAAGCAATATTTTTGATTTGATCCGCATCAATATTTCCTATCTGCACATAATCCGCCACTGGGTTTGGATACAGCGCCATGGGTAGCTGGGCGAGATCCTGCGTCGAAAGGACATTCCGATTTTCGAAGGCACCGATGTCCATGGAAAACAACAGTTCTCTCGGCATCCCATTCGTATGGGGTACATATTCATGCAACAGATCATGATCGGGCAAATGAACCACTGGAATCAGGCTCCCGGCGTCTACCAACGGCGACAAAATCATGGGGCTGAAATCCTGGTTTGCCGCATCCATAAACATGGGATCATCCCCATCGAGATTTGTATCGAGGTCATTGACGGTCCCCGGAGCGGAAGCATCGTGGGCGTTTACCCAGCCCGTCTTTATCCAATTATAGTCCAGATTCAAGGTCCCGGAGCTGTTGATCATCGCCAAGGTATTTCCGCTATTCGTAGTATAAATCACATTATTGAAGGCGTGCATCGTTTCTTCTTCGGTCGACAAACGAGCCAGGGTCGTATTAGAGTTCCGGGTCGAAACCACGGTATTATTATAGAAGTAGAGATCTCCTTTGCGATAACGATTGGTTTCCCCACTATCCCCTCCGTAGTGGAGAATCTGGGAATTACCGGCCCCGTCGGGTTCGATTAGAATGTTGCCGTACACATAGGTGATTGCGTAGCTTGGATCATCGTACAGAGCGGTCGAACCGGACTCCACCAAATCCAGTTGCCGGTTACCGCTTTCAATCCAATTATAACGAACCACTAGCCCGGCCGAACGATCCTTCAAATTGTTGCCCAATGCGCCCATTCTTAAAGAACCGAAACGGTTGTACTCGTAGGTAATCCCAAAGGCTTCGGTGTAGGTATTATGCTCAAAGATGCTCTCTTCGATCCCATTGTCGTAGATATAGTTATTGGCGATCAGAATATCTTTCGTTGCTCCTCCGGCTGCTCCAATAAAAATACCATTTCCGGAGTCGTGAATGATGCAGTCCCGGATAATGAGATGCTCTCCTTTCTCCACATGAATAGAGGCCGCGTTGCTAAGGTAGGTACCTGGCTGCCCATTATCACTGGTGTAGCCGTAGGCGGGCCGGGCCGACCGTAGTTCCAGATTCTCAATCGTAATATAACTCGGTAATCCATCGGCGGGCACGGAGGAACCACCAATCTTGATCAGGCTTCTTTCTTCGTTCCAATAATCCAGATACGTAGGAGTGATAGCCCCTTCTCCACTGATAATGGGTTTCTCTCCATTGGGGCCACTAACACCAATCACCTCAATTCTTGCCTGCTCCGTCCCATTAGCATTGATTACCCATTTCTCAAAATAAGGTGTACTCTTCCAATGAATGAAAATACGGTCTCCCGCTTGGAGATTATCCCAAGGTGCCTCCGCAATGGTGGCCAGGGGTTGACCCGGACCAATGTGGTAATCAGCAGCAAAGC
Organism: Bacteroidota bacterium; assembly: GCA_038748815.1. Lineage (GTDB taxonomy): Bacteria > Bacteroidota > Bacteroidia > Chitinophagales > Saprospiraceae > JBCDIO01. The sequence goes on along the minus strand of JBCDIO010000078.1, from coordinate 6,293 downwards.
TGGTATTTAACGAAAAGAGGGTGAGGATAAAGAACACATTTTTCATCGTCTAAAGGATTGGTGGATCAATAAATATTAGAGCCTGCTACATACCCTTACCCAAGATTATATCGTGGGTGGTTTTTAGTCGTCTCCTCGCCCTAAATAAGCCTGAATATAGCTTATCTGACCTTCGGCATTTACAGTAATCACATCGACTATGTGGATTATTTCGCTGTCGGCCACCGTGATGATTAATTCCGTTGCCACGGTATCCAGGTTCTCATAAGTAGAGAATACTTCCGTCGCAATGCTCTCGGCCGATTCGAAGTTCTTCTTGGTTTCTTGCACCGCCAGCTCTTTGCCGACGACCCGAATTTTCCAGTCGCGTAAGATGATGCCTTCGGCAAACATGACAGTGACGCTGGCTAAATCTTTAGCTGCATATCGATCTAAATAAAACCGGGTAATTGTCTGATCGGAAGGATTACCCTTCATAGTTGGTTCGCCCAAATTTCCAATGGGTCCATTATGGCTCGACGTAAAGTTCCACCGTAGTAGAACCATCTATTCGAGCAATAAGATACAAAGGTGGCCTGATTTTCGCCAAGCACTTCTAATTGTTTCCCGTCCCCTTGCAGGTTTCAGCATACGATCATACCGCTCTATCCATTCTTTCACGAACAAGAATTGTACCTAGTCGTTAATCGTTTGGGTCGTATTTAAGGATAGCCGAGGGGCCCAAACATTTTAGTACAACAGTCAAACGAGCGATATCTAATGAAAAGGATCCTAATCCTATTTACCCACCCGAAGTTCGAAAAGTCCAGAACGAATCAAGCCCTGGTGGAAGGGGTGAAAAATATGGAGGGTGTAACCTTCCATGATCTATACGAACGATATCCGGACTACTACATTGACGTAGCTCACGAACAAAAGCTCCTGGAGGAACACGACGTGATTATCTGGCACCACCCTTTCTATTGGTACAGTTGCCCACCCTTACTCAAGCAATGGATTGATGTGGTTTTGGAATTCGGCTGGGCCTACGGTTCAGAGGGCAATGCCCTTCAGGGTAAGCAATGCCTGCAAGTTATTACTACCGGAGGTTCTGAGAAAGTATACTGCGCCGATGGGAAGAATATGTATTCGATCAATGAATTCCTGCGTCCTTTTGAGCAAACGGCTCGTCTTTGTGGCATGAAATACGAAGCACCTTTCGCTGTCATGGGCACCCACCAGCTTACGGATGACGATTTACATCAACACGCCTTGCAATACCGCACGATCATAGACAGCTTACTGCAAGGGCTAGCCCTACAAAAGATAGAAAGCTGCGTTTTTCAGAACGACATTCCCGAACTTAAAAACCAGGATGCGCTATGACCGGAAGTATTCTTTTTGAAATCATCATATTCTTGCTTGGTGCCGTACTTTGCGTGCCTATCGCCAAGCGCTTTGGCCTTAGTGCTGTTTTAGGCTATCTATTCGCCGGTATCCTCATTGGCCCCTTCCTGCTAGGTTTTATCGGAGAAGAAGGAGAATCGATTCTGCACTTCGCCGAGTTTGGCGTGGTTATGATGCTCTTCTTGATCGGCTTGGAGATCAATCCAAAAGACTTCTGGAATATGCGGAAAACGATTGTGGGTATGGGAGGACTACAAGTGATCTTAACAATGATCGCTTCTTTTGGAATGTTTTTCTTGATGGGCTATTCCTGGAAAGTCGCCCTTACCATATCGATGGCAGTGGCGCTTTCTTCGACGGCTATTGTGCTACAGACCCTCAAAGAGAAGGGACTAATGAATACCACTTTTGGGGCCTCTTCCTTTTCCATTTTATTGTTCCAGGATATCATCGTCATATTCATGCTGGGAGCCCTTCCTCTTTTTGCGAGTGAGGTACACGGTCCAGCTACCGATGATCACGGGCATACCAACCTTATGGAAGACCTCCCGCTTTGGTTAAACACAATCGCCATCATAACTTCCGTCGCTCTAGTCGTTTTAGCGGGGCGGTATGTGTTTGTACCCATGCTGCGATTGGTAGCCAAAACGGGAGTACGAGAACTACTGATTGCCTCGGCCCTGCTCATCGTTCTTTCCATTGCCTACCTCATGGAGCTGGTCGGACTGAGTCCCGCCCTGGGTGCCTTTTTGGGAGGAGTCGTACTCGCCACCAGTGAGTTTAAATTCGAATTAGAAAGTACCCTGGAGCCTTTTAAAGACTTGCTACTGGGTCTATTTTTCATGGCCGTTGGAGCCTCCATCAACTTCCTCGTGATTGCCGAAGCGCCTCTACTCATTACCGGTGTAGTACTGGGTATCATCGTTTTAAAGGCCATTGTACTCTACATCGTTGGTACAGTGGTCAAACTTAAAATCGACCAGCGACTATTATTAACGGTGGCACTAGCCCAGATTGGAGAGTTTGCCTTTGTCTTGCTAACCTTTGCCTTCCAACTGAATATTCTCGACAAAGCCCAGCTCGATATGATGCTGGTCGTTACTGCTTTATCAATGACCCTGACACCCATTCTGGCCATCTTGAATGAACGCTTGGTCCTACCCAAAGTAGGGGTTAAGGAATCCGAAGACCGGCCGATGGATACCATTGAGCATAAGCATAAGGTCCTGTTGATTGGGTCTGGTCATTTCGGGAATACGGTGGGACGCTTCTTACGGGCCCATGGGGTTTACGCGACCATTCTGGATAATAACTCCAACTGGGTTGATCGGTTACGGAGAATTGGCTTTGAGGTATACTACGGCGATGCGACGCGAGTTGACCTATTAGAGTCAGCGGGGATTGAAGAAGCGGATATTGTGATCAGTGCTATTGATGATCCGGCTACGACCATGAAGTTGGTAAAGATCATTCGTGAGCGATATCCCCATGTCAAGCTGATGGTGCGCTCAAAGAATCGCTACGAAGCTTACGATTTACTGAATGTAGGGGTGGAGCGAGTTTATCGAGAATCGCTAGACACCTCCGTTAAACTGGCCAGTGATGTCCTGAGCGAGCTTGGTTTCCGCAAGTATACCCTGCATCGACAGGCTCAGAAGTTTATCAAAAGCGACGAAGAAGGGCTCCGGCGTTTGGCTAGTCAACCTCGCCAGGAGGAAGCTTACCTCTTTAAAGCCCGGGAGGAAATTGCGGCCCAGGAGAAATTGATGGAAGCCGATTGGCAGACCAGCTTATTCGAAAATGACCACCAGTGGGATAGCGAGCAACGCCAGATGGTGGAGTAAAATACTTGGCGATGAAAAGGGTAAAAAGCTAGGTATAGTTATCGCTATTTCTGGCTTTTCACTTCTTAAAATACTCAATATACCACTCGTGCTGATCAAAATCCCGAGCGTCGGAATCGATCTCATGGTACGGATCTATTTTGGCGTACAGAATTTCAAGCGACGCATATTCTCTCCAGCTAATGATTTGATAACCCGCTTTATGCAACTGGGCTCCGCAAACCCCCATACCGATTTGGTATTTCTTGTTTTCAGCGTAGCGGTTTCCATCGTAAATGACATGATTTCCACAGGCGGCGCTTACGTCCATCATCAAGGCAAGCTCAATATCATTCGCTTGGGCTACTTCCAACATTTTCTCAGAAGCCCGAATCATGCCCGCCGTCCAGTCGGTACCGTTGGAGGTTAACACCTTGGCCTTTCCGGCGAGCACATCGAATCCATCTCCTCCGTGGATATCGCACATTTCTCTCGGCGTGCCAAAAGAGAACTCTTCTGGGCAGAATTGGGTCAAACGTACGTTATCGTAGCCCAAGAGCTTCAAGACACTGGGATATTCTCCGTAATTACCTCCATCAAAGCCACAGTGCACCCCGACCAGACAAGCACTTACCAATACCCGTAATGGGTTTTCTTTGGTTGGCGAACGCAACTGTTTGAGGTAGGCTTGATCCGGCATAGAGAGTAGTATTTTATGTGCTCATCATTTGATCACCTTTTTGATGACCGTCCCCTTTGGGGTTTCTAGCTGTAGTAAAAATACGCCACTTGGTAGGTCTTCCAAGTTTTCAATCGTTTCGTTGGCTATTTGCCCTTGCCGAAGCAAGCGCCCGTCAATGGTTAGCATGGAGTAAGGGGTCCCATTCTCAACACCTGCTACCTGCAGCGATGATATAAAGGGATTCGGATAAACATCAATGGAGTCCTCGAATGCGTATTCACTGGTGCTAACTGGATCGTCTAGTCTTGCCAGAAAGTTAATATTATCATCCAGGTTCATTTGAAAGTCCCCACCGATCAATAGTTCTCCATCCAGATAGGCTAAACTATTCACTGGTTGATCAAACGAGGCAATGGCCTTAAAGGAATTATAACCCAAGTGGTAGGTTGCTAAATTATTACCATAGGTTCCGATAGCTGGTATTAATTCAAAGTCACCACCAAAAACAAATTCTGCCCCAAAATCATACGCAATGGCTGTCACCGTATATTGCTCAGCCCCGAAGTCTTTCACCAATAAAGGTTGTAGTACCCCGTTGAAATACCGGCTTATACATATATTACTAGCACCTGGTTGATTACTACAGGTACCACCAAAAAACAAAGCATCACCGAAGTTTTCTACGACATACACCGTGTCACTTATATCGTCGGTAATTCCGGTCCACGTATTTGCGCTAGTTGGTCCAAATAATACATTGTTTACCGCCAAGGTGGTCGTACTACCATTCGCATGATAGGCTACGACCATATCAAAATGTCCTACGAAGACTCTACCGTAGCTACTCGGAGTAATATCCAATACGGTGCCATTCACCTCCGCTCCTTTCTCCCAATTGAGATTGTTAATGTTGTACCATATTTCTTGCTGCCCGGGGAGGGAATTGTGGCTAATGACCATTACATAGTTATATATGGATCCTCCCACAACAGCCGCGGTGCAGATGGCCCCTTCTCGGTCCGGTACATTGATATAGTCCCAGGAAGATCCAGTGTATTTTGCGACAGGGAAAACTGCACCATTGTGATATAACTCCCCAAAGACGTAGATATCTCCGGATAGGTGAATCACATCGTGAATAATGCCATCCAAGCCAGCCCCCAGGCAGTTCAGTTGGCCATTTTTAAATACGCCAATATTGAGGCAGGGCAGGTTATCTAATTCCGTAAAATCCCCGGCAATCGTAAGACTACCATCTATAATATGCTCTTCAATCATGGTGACGCTTCCATTGGTCCCATTCTGAACTTGTACAATGGTTTCCGCTGGCGCATAGCCCGGCTGAATCCATTCTAGCTCTTCCATGGTGAAGCCAAATTCCTGCGCCCATGCTTGGACACCTACTGTCTGTATATCTTCCAGATAATCGTAGTTGTGTTCTTTCTGGATTGCAGCCACTAAAGCTTGGTTGCCAGAAAGGGCCATCATTTGTCCAACGGCACAGTGGGTACCTAGATCATCGACAAAGTAGGGTTGCCGAGTCGGGTGGTACGTATTAATCGGAAATACTTTCTGATTGGCATATGCTTGCAGCCCCGCCAGTAGCTCTAATCGATTGTTTAGCTGTTCGGCGGTCAAATGAACAGGACTGTTTAAGCGTAAATGCTCAATCACCAAATTCAGGTGTCGCTGAATCCGGTCAACGTCTGAAGTGAATGAGGTAGTTTCTTGTGGGCAGGCATCGGCATGTTTTAGCCACTCTTTATTGACGGTAGCTAAATGATTGAATAATGCCTTGGAATCGCGGTGGGATTGGGCATAGGTAGTCACACTAGCCCCCAGGAATAAGAAGATGGAGCAGGCATAAAAAAATGGTCTAATCGTTTTCATAGGTATTGGTTTTCGATTTAGAGCTTGTTCAGGATTCGATCCCTAACGTAGGTATATTACAAAGTAGCTCCAATTCAGCGTTTTAGAAAAGAGGGATTTCGCAATTCGTATTTCACATATAAATTATCATGATAAATCACCAAAAGAAGGAATACCAAGTAAGGGGCGTTTCATTTTTTATGGAAGGCTACACTCCCATCAAAGTATAGTATATCCCATCAGACAAGCACCCACCTATACCCGCAATGGACTTTCTTTGGTTGGTGAACGCAACTGTTTAAGGTAGGCCTGATCCGGCATAGATAGTAGTCCTTTAAGTACTCATCATTTGATCACTTTTTTAATGACCGATCCCTTTGGGGGTTTTAGCTGTAGTAAAAATACACCACTTGGTAAGTCCTCCAAGTTTTCAATGGTCTCGTTGCGTACTTCCCCTTGCCGAAGCAAGCGACCATCGATGGTTAGCATGGAGTAAGGGGTACCATTCTCAACACCCGTTACCTGTAGTGATG
>JBCDIO010000077.1:0-9439 GCA_038748815.1 Bacteroidota bacterium | reverse complement strand
GGATGAATACGGATAAAACGATAGTGAAACTGAGTGGCCAGAAAAATTGGATTTTGCTTACGATCCTGCGCAAGACTTTTATACCAATCAATTAAATCCTGCATTTTGGCAGGCGTTTCTTCAGGAGAAGCAAATTGAAGTATCTCGCCAGTACTCGTTTTTACATAGTTGGGACTGGATTTGTACTCCCCAATCTTCACCTTTTTCTTGGTGCTCTCTCCACCTGGGGTAACAGCATCGACTTCATACGATTCCTTTAAGATCATTTTATGAAGTTCCCGAATGAACTGCTCATTTAAGAGCCGATCATCTTTGATGATTTCCATAATCCACTGTACGGCATCATTATGGCCAACAATCTCAGAATGATCTCTTCAGGGTTTACCTTGGGCAGTAATACCATGAAGAATTAGTGCTTGGGTCTCAACAAAGGTTAAGGAATTACCTTCTAAATGATTAGAATGAAAATTCCACTCTATTCTAAGCTTATGCATAACCCGATATTCGTCCTCCTTACTTAAGGGACGCAGTTTATCGAGCACTGCTTTCAGTAGAATGACCTTCTCTATGTTAGACATCACCTAAAAAAGGTTGATTAACTATTAGCTACCTCAAAATATACTTCAATTTATAAAATACCGGACGATGATCTGATTCCGGGGATGATTCCAATCGCCGATAAAATCTGCCTGCCAACCATTATCCGTTCCAAAGGCGATGATCTCTTCCTTAGTATACCGAAATATACCATGATCGTGGGCTTTCTTTGGATTGACGGACCCTTTGCGGGGCAGAAAATAGGTAGCGTAGAAACTACCCTCCGGTGAAAACGCCGGTCGTAGTTTTTGGAAGCACTGATGAATGATAGCCGGTGGCAAGTGGGTAAACAAAGATTGGGCGATTGCATAATCCGCTGGTTTGGAAAAACGCTCAAACTCAAAGGCATCCGAAACGACGAATTCCGGTTGTTTTTCCACATTCAGGGTCTCCCCTAGTTCTTCCTTAATGCCCTGTTCAATCAAAGAAGCTTCCTTATCAATCCCTTGGTAATTACCGGCATTTAAGTAAGGAATCACGTGCACGCCAGCCCGCAAAGAACCACAGGCCACATCTAAAAAGACATGTTCTGGTTTCATTCCCTGGTCGACTAGGAAATCAAATTGGAGCTTACCAATTTCTTCCCACATACCGCCTACGTAGCGGCGGTGTCCGACTTCCTTAATTCCTTTTTCTCCATGGGAGATAATCGGAGTATGGAGCCCGAATAGAGACCGAAACCGACGGACGATCTTTTGTTGCAAAGAACTCATAATCTTAGTTTTTTTAGCCTTATCCTAACTTAGCCAGGCTTTCTTCCAAGGCTTTGATACGAGCTTCCCCATCGGCCATTTTCTGACGTTCCTTATCAACCACGGCTGCGGGAGCATTATTTACAAAGCGTTCGTTGCTGAGCTTCTTACCGACCGACTGTACAAATCCTTTGGCGTATTCCAGCTCTTTCGCGAGTTTCTCCCGCTCGGCTTCTACATCAATTTCCTGGTTCAATTCCAGATAGAACTGATCGGTACCCGCAATAAAGGCTACCGTTTGCGGAATTTCCTCCTCGGTGGCTGCCAAGCTGGATAGATTCGCCATCTTTTGAATCATTTCCTTAATGCCGGCCACAGCCAGTAAAGCATCCGCTCCTTCCGTTTTCTGTACGTACAAGGCCAGTTCTTCTTTATTCTTCACCCCGTTATTGTTTCGGGCTTCCCGAATCTTGGAAACGATCTCCTTGGCTTGTTCTACCCGAGCAACCATAGTCGCATCGGCTTCCTGCGGACTTGGGTAGCTGCTGATTACGCAGTCGTCACCCACCGTACGCTCTTTCAATCCGTGCCAGATTTCTTCCGAAACAAACGGCATAAACGGATGCAAGACGGTCATTAGCTTCTCAAAGATCTGTAGGGTCCGTTCGTAGGTAGGCCGGTCAATAGGCTGCTCGTAGCCCGGTTTGATCATCTCCAGATACCAAGAACAGAAGTCGTCCCAGATAAACGAGTACAACAACATAATCGCATCCGATAGGCGGTAGGTCCGGTAGTGATCCTCTAAGGTCACTAACATCTGCTGGAATTTTTGCTCCAACCAATCGGCCGCCAGTTCGTTGATGCGTTGAGCATCTTCGTTTACGTAGGTATCGGTTACTTCGAAGCCTTTGATTAAGCGCAGGGCATTCCACATTTTATTGCAGAAATTACGCCCTTGTTCACACAACTTACTTTCGTTAAGGGCCTGACGGGTTTTCGGGTCAAACGGTGCGTCGAAAATGATATCATTTCCGGCCGAACCACTCGAGAGCATCCCAAAGCGAACCCCGTCCGCTCCATACTGATCAATCAAGCTCAGGGCATCGGGGGAATTCCCCAGGGACTTACTCATCTTGCGACGCTTATTATCCCGAACCATTCCGGTAAAGTACACATCCTGGAAAGGTTGCGCTCCTTTCTGGGCGATGAAATCCGTACCCAATAACTCCGGTGCCCATTCCATACCCGCCATGATCATTCTGGCAACCCAGAAAAACATGATATCCCAACCGGTAACGAGTACATTGGTTGGATAGTAGTATTTCAACTCGTCTTGATTCTCGAAACCGTCAAAGACAGAGATCGGCCACAACCAGCTTGAGAACCAGGTGTCGACTACGTCTACATCTCGCTCCAAATCAGATGATTGCAGGTCAGCATTACCCGTTTTGGCCCGTGCTTCGGCTAGGGCTTCCTCCACCGTTTCGGCTACGAAGATGTGATCTTCGTAATACCAGGCCGGAATTTGCTGTCCCCACCACAACTGCCGCGAGATACACCAGTCTTTGATGTTGTCTTCATTTAGCCAGCTGTAGTACATATTCCAGAAGTGTTCTGGGAAGAAACGTACCTTACCACTCTTCACCGTGTCCAGGGCAGTAGCCGCAAATTCGGACATAGACAGGAACCACTGTTCCGTTAAGCGGGGTTCCACCACCGCATCGGTTCGTTCGGAGCGGCCTACTTTATTCTTATAGTCTTCGATTTCAACCAGATGCCCGCCGGCATCCAGATCTTTGGCAATCTTCTTACGTACTACGAATCGGTCTTCGCCCAGGTAGAAGCCAGCGGCTTCCGACATGGTTCCATCGGCATTAAACACATCGATTACCTCGAGATTGTGCCGCTCACCGATCTCGTTATCATTCATATCGTGCGCCGGCGTAATTTTCAAGGCACCCGTACCGAATTCCATATCTACGTACTTATCGAAGATAATGGGCACCGAACGGTTGACCATAGGCACGATCACCCGCTTCCCTTTCAGATGCGCGTAGCGCTCATCGTCGGGGTGCACCGCGATGGCCGAGTCACCCAGAATGGTTTCCGGACGAGTAGTGGCAATCACTATGTAGTCGTCGGTATCTTCGATCTGGTAACGAACCTGGTATAATTTCGACTGCTCATCTTTGTAGATTACCTCCTCGTTCGAAAGCACCGTTTGGGCTTCCGGGTCCCAGTTAGTCATCCGTAGCCCCCGGTAGATTTTCCCTTTTTTGTAGAGATCCACAAAAACCCGAATCACAGCTTTACTCAGGCTATCTTCCATTGTAAAGCGGGTGCGTTCCCAATCGCAGGAGGCCCCGAGGCGCTTTAATTGGTCCAGAATGATTCCACCGTACTCTTCCTTCCAGGCGAAAGCGTGTTCTAAAAAGGCTTCCCGGCCGATGTCCGACTTTTTGATACCTCGTTCTCTCAGACGCTTCACCACCTTGGCCTCAGTGGCAATACTGGCGTGATCCGTGCCCGGCACCCAGCAGGCATTCTTGCCTTGGAGGCGAGCCTTGCGGATCAGAATATCCTGGATGGTGTTGTTGAGCATATGCCCCATGTGGAGCTGCCCGGTTACATTAGGCGGAGGAATAACGATGGAGTACGGCTCGCGATCATCTGGTTCAGAATGGAAGTAGTTCTTTTCCATCCAATGCTGATACCATTTATCCTCGGTTTCTTGTGGATTATAGCGCGTTGAGAGTGTCATGAACGGTCTAAATTAATTGTGGGCACAAAGATATAGAGCTTTTATCGTTTTTTGCGGGTCGGTTTACAATACTTCTACCTGGTTGCGCAGTAGATCGTCGAAGGTTTCGCGTTCCCGTACCAAATGGGCCTTTCCATCGTGTACTAAGACTTCGGCCGGGCGGTACCGCGAATTGTAATTGGAGGCCATCGAGAAGCAATAAGCACCGGCGTTGTGAATGGCCAGAATGTCCCCTTCTTGCACTTCGGCCAAGCGACGGTTGACCCCAAAGGTATCCGTTTCGCAGATGTATCCGACCACCGTATAAATACGGGGTCGGCCCGATGGTCGACTCAGATTCGTCATCTCGTGGTGCGCATCGTAAAACATGGGGCGGATAAGGTGATTCAAGCCAGAATCGATCCCTGCGAACAAGGTGGAAGGCGTCGTTTTGACCACATTCACCTGCACCAGAAAATTACCCGATTCTGAGACCAAGAATTTACCCGGTTCGAACATCAGCCAAAGATCCCGGCCATATTCTGCACAAAAAGCGTTGAAACGCTCGCTGATTCGTCGGCCCAAGTCTTCAACATCGGTAGAAATCCCATTTGGCTTATAGGGGACCTTAAAGCCACTGCCAAAGTCGAGGTAGTCCAGGTCCGGAAATTCCTTGGCAGTGGTAAAGAGAATCTCCGCTCCGCGCAAGAATACATCGGCGTCCAGAATGTCCGAGCCGGTGTGCATATGGATACCCTCTACCTTGATGCCGTAGGTATCTACGATTTTCAGCAAATGCGGTAGTTGGTGAATGGAGATGCCAAACTTAGAATCGATGTGTCCGACGGAGATCTTGGAGTTGCCCCCCGCCATGATATGCGGGTTGATCCGAATACAAACCGGCACATCCGGGTATTCGTGCGCAAACTGTTCCAGAATACTTAGGTTATCGATATTGATCCGAACCCCAAATTGTACCGCATGACCAATTTCTTCCAGCGATACACAATTGGGGGTGTATAAGATGTCTTGGGGAGCAAAACCCGCTTTTAAGCCCAGGCGAACTTCCTGAATAGAAACGGCATCGAGCCCAGTACCTAAATGGTGCATGTACTTAAGCACATTGATATTGGTCAGGGCTTTACAAGCATAGTTGATCTTGAGTTTGGGCACCTTAAAGGCATCGACCAAGCGTTTATACTGGCGAGCCATTTTTTCGGTTTCATAAACGTACAAAGGAGAACCAAACTCCTCGACGACCTGCAGGGGATCCACGCCCCCACTCAATTGGTACCTTCCGTCAATTAGATCAATCATAGCTGTTTATAATAATGAATAGATATATCCCATTGTAATGCCATAAGGCTGAGCAGCGCAAAGATAAAAACCACACTAATTTGACTCGTCTTCCTCCGTACATCCTTTTGGCTTTTCTACGATCTCTTGACTACCCTTTTGGCCGGACTTGGAGAGCTAACACCCTGAATAGTGCTCAGAGTTCCCAAATTTGTTGTAAATTTTGAGAAGACACACCAAAATTGATCAGTGCCACATCTTATCATTGTTCTCTGTACGAAAAACTGCATTGAGTGACTGAACAAGAAATGATCCAAGGCTGCAAGGCGGGAGACCGTAAAGCCCAAAAGCTACTATACGAATCGTATAGTCCAAAGCTATTTGGGGTGGTCAAGCGTTACGTCAAGTCGCCGGAAGACGCAGAAGATGTGCTCATTGAAGGATTCTTCAAGGTCATGACCAAGATCGATCTCTACAGCGGCTCCGGCAGCTTTATGGGATGGATGCGACGGATTATGGTCAACGAAGCCTTGATGTTTCTGCGTAAAAATAACAACTTTAATATGACCGTGGAGATCAATAATAATCTTCATATGCCGACGAAAGTAACCGTAGAAGATCAGCTGGCCGCCGATGCGATTCTGGCCCTCCTCGACAAGTTACCCGTTGGTTACCGTACGGTCTTTAACTTATACGTTCTGGAGGGATACAAACACCGAGAGATCGCCGAGGAATTGGGCATTAGCATTAATACGTCCAAATCGCAACTCATTCTGGCCCGGAAACGCCTACGCGAACTCATTCAGTTTCAAGAATTTCCCGGAGTCGGATAGTTTTTCACCAGATCACAGCAACTAACATGTCAGATAAACCAGATAATATAGACGAATTGTTCCGAGCGAACCAACATCGACTCGAACAGGCACCGTCGCCCCAGGCTTGGAAGCGACTCGACCGGCGCCTCAGCGAACACCGGCAAGCGCGGGTCCGAACGATAAACCCTTGGCGCAATTGGCTGGGCATTGCGGCCGGCTTGGCCCTCCTTCTTGGCGTAGCCTCGGTATTACTATTTACCCAGGCACCCGGCGAAACCATGACGGCCGAAGCGGTAGAACGCTATTCGGAAGAATTGCAACCGACTTCTACCGCCGCTAATTATCCCGTCCTTTCTCCCGAGCGAGATTACCCAGGCTCCGATATCCGGGAAGGTAACCGCGGAAAACGCTTACAAGTGCAACAGCTACAGGCCACCAATACCGACCTGAGCATGGCCGAAGCACAAAGTCCTCGCTTTAATAGTGCCCCAACCGAAATAGCCGAATTTAAACCAAGCAACACCGAAGCGGAGACTGTAGAAGAAATCGTAGAAACGCCACCCAATTCAGAACCTCCGGCCGCTCAGGAGGTTGAAGAGATCCCCGTCACTGAAGACCCCGTGATTGTCGCTGAGGATGCGAGGACGGAGCCGCCCGCTTACGTATGGAAAGAGGAGGTCGCCAAAACGGAAACCGCAAACCAAGAACCCGCGGCTGGTCCGAGTGCAAAAGCCAAAAGATTGGAATCTAACTCAGCTCCAACGGCTATTCCAGAGTACAATGTAACCTTAAATCAACTGGAGTATATCACCGAGCAATCGGGGCCCAGCATCGATCAATTTCAGTGGATCATTGGGCAATGGAGTACAACGGGTCAGAATGGAGAAACGATTAGTTTCGAAGAATGGGAGTTAGAAGATAAATTCACCATTCGTGGTACTGGATATCTGCGGATAAACGGTCAGCAGTCTCTAGTGGAGCAGATGGAAATCAAGAAGATTGGGAAGGATCTGTATTTTATCACCGCCATCGACGGTAGTGAGCAGCCGATCAGCTTTAAATTGAAATCGATTACCAGCACCGAAGCCATCTTTGAACATACCATCAGTAATCAATCGCAGCAGATCATCATTCAGCAATCAACGCGCGATAACTTTACGACCATTCTGCAAAACGAAGCGCAGAGTAATCTTAACAACGAAGAGATTGAGTTTTTACGGCAGCGAAATGCTACGAGTGAAGAACGGGCAGTACGTAGTTTGAAGCGGGTGCAGAATTAGACAGGCATGGCCGTTTTGAACGGATGCCGTTGCTGCCATAGCAAAGGCTCCGGCTCTAGGGTACTATAGGCTTTCTTGAAGAACCAATGGAATAGCGGATTCCGGAACTTAAAGTAAGCCCGCAGATGCTTAGGGAGTGCCCCTACACTGCTTTTAATTTCCATCGCTGTACGGGCAAAATGCAAGACTGGTGCTTGCGATTGGATGCCCATCTCCACCAGACTGTACAAAATATTGAGGTAGAGTTGTGTTTCTTGGTTGATTTCCTGGGTATACCCCAGATAATGTGCTTCTACTCCTGCCTCCGAAAGAATCGCCGAACAGAATCCCACTAATTCGTGGTCTTGGTAATAGCCTTTCACTTTAAAGCGATCACCCAAATGACGCTTTAGATTAGAAAAGTATTTTTCGCCCAGAAAGATCACATTCAATTCCGCCGAATCGGCCACTTCCCGGTATAGTTTATAGAGGGTTGCCTCTTCCTGTTCCACATCTTCGAGGCTTAGCTGTCGGGCTTTCAAAGGACTGGCTTTCTTGCGCGCCCGTCGGTAGCGCACCCGATACTTCGAGGATAGATCATTCAGATAGTCCTCCATGGTTTTCCAATGCGCTTGTAGGGGCATATCCATGGCTGGTTGAAAATCGAAGCCCAGGTAGTCTTTAGCATCGAGATGCTTGGCCAAACAAGGTCGATCCTTAGGATCGTAGTCTTTGATAAAGGTTCCGGTCATGCGAACCCCTTCCTTGTGGAGCTGATCTTCCAGGCGTTGCATCCCTTCCTCGACCAATTGAATCTGCTGTTCGGCAGGCATATCTAGGAACCAGAAGCCATAGGGTCCGGTGATGGAAGAATTACCACAGACCAATACCCGGTATTTAAAGCTCATGATCCAATTGGTTAGGAGGCGTTGTAAACCACGGGTAGGTTGTAGGGGCCGGTAGCTATTGCGGAAATCGACATCTAGTATCTGGCAGGGAATGAGCCCTACGGCTTGATCTTCCGAAAAGAAAACCAGATACCTAAAATGCATGCCACGGGGCGGGCATTCTTCGTTGGCTTGGAGGTACGGAAATTGCAGCAGGGTTTGTTGGCTGGGTTGAAGGGTTTTCCAGTAATAGGAAGCTTCTTCGATGGTATTAAAGATCTCTACCCGAAACCCGGGAACGGCGAGTTTCATACGTTGATCAACTTGAGTTTTCAACTTAAAGCAGGGGTGCATAGATCGGACTAGGTTCGTTTCAACGGCAATGTAACAATAGTCGTTGAGTTTTAGTTGTGAAGGAGGGTAAAGTTGGGTGCATTTGGTGGATCTACCTTCACTAAAGTTCCGGTAGACAAGCTTGTCTCGCCATAGGCGGATCTTACCCGCCTGACGGCGAGGCGGCCATCCTCCGCTCACGCTTCGGCGAGGTAAACCTGTCTCGCCTCTGGCGGATCAACCTTAGCCAAAGCTTTGGTAGACAGGTCTGCATGCGGTCGACGTTGCACGCAACGCCTCTGCCCAACTCCTAAAATGGCTTAAAGATGAACGCAGTGCTTTCTTCCGAGGCTTCGGGACATACTCTCTCATATGAGGTTCGGTTCTTGGCGGGACCACATTTTTTAGCAGGGCTAATCACCACAAAACCTGCTTACAGCTGACGAAAGGCCTTCTCCGCCAGACGGCGAGGCAAACCTACCTTCACTAATATTTCGGTAGGCAAGCTTGTCTCGCCACCGGCGGATCTGCATGCGGTCGACGTTGCACGCAACGCCTCTCCCCAACTCCCAAATGGGCTAAATAGATCGTAGAGCTATTCCCGAGGCCTCAGGATATACGACTCCTGATTTCCTTGGGTAAACTGGATGATAATCTATCCAACGTCGCAGTGCTACTTAACTCACCACCGGCGGATCTAACCCGCCTGACGGCGGAGCGGCCATCCTCCGCTAACGCTTCGGCTAGGTAAACCTACCTTCACTAGAGTTCCGGTAGACGAGTCTGCATTCGACTTCTGAACCAACTACTTCCATACAGG
>JBCDIO010000076.1:0-9446 GCA_038748815.1 Bacteroidota bacterium | reverse complement strand
AAGTGGGTAATGACCAAGCAGTACTCCCTTTGGTCAGCTCTTGTAATATAGCTTGTGGCATGCACGGAGGAGATCCCCTGACAATTGAAAAGACCATTCAACGGGCCATAGCCCTTGGTAAGCGGATTGGGGCCCATCCCAGTTACGCTGATTTGGCAGGCTTTGGTCGTAGGCCTATGCAACTTCCGAAAGCGGATCTGATGGCTTTGCTGCGTTATCAAATTGCCAGTCTGAAAGGACTTTGCGAACTGCACGGAGGCCGCTTATCCTACGTTAAACCCCACGGAGCTCTGTACAATACCGCTGCCAAAGACTCGGACCTGGGTGCTTGGGTCATTGAAGTGATGCAAGGGTTTCCTGACCTCGCTTTAATGGGCTTGGCGGGGAGTACTTTACAACGGCAAGCAGAACAGACCGGCGTCCCCTTTCTGGCCGAAGCCTTTATCGACCGAGCGTACACGGCAAAGGGGCATCTGGTGTCTCGCCAGCGAGTTGGTGCAGTTATCAACGATCCGGAGCAAGCTGTAGAACAGATACTAAGTATGCTGGATCGAAAAGTCGTCCGAAGTATGGAAGGTGTCGAGGTTTCTCTGCAAGCCGATTCCTTCTGTATTCATGGCGATACTCCCACGGCCGTTTCCATTCTGACCGCTTTACACGCCGCCCTTCCCCAAGCGGGGTATACCATCGCATGATCCGCTTTCACCGACATAGCACCCATACCTTGTTGGTTCAGTGGGAGCAACGCATTGATCCGGCTATCCATCAAGCGGTCTACCACCTTTTTCGGCAGTTGCAACGGATAGAAGGGCTTCTGGCAGTGGTACCGGCTTACCAATCGCTTTCCATTCGGTTTGATCCAGCTATTTGGCAGGTCGAAACGCTACAAAAAAGGGTCGAAGAACTGCTATCTAATAGGAATCCTGTTTCTATAGAGGATGTTCCCCGACTTCGCGTCCCCGTTTGTTACGAGTCAGCCTACGCACTGGATGCCGAGCGTCTGGTGGCGGAAAAGCATCAATCCTGGCCAGCCTTGGTGGAAGCCCACCAATCGACTACCTACCGAGTGTATATGTTGGGCTTTTTACCCGGATTTCCCTACTTGGGAATCTTACCGCCGATTTGGGAAACGCCCCGGTTGACCGTACCCCGTACTCAAGTACCTGCTGGTTCTGTGGCGGTGGCAGGCCGACAGACCGGTATCTATCCAATGGCCTCTCCCGGTGGCTGGTCGATTATTGGACGCTGTCCGATTCCCCTTTTTCAAGCTACCGAAAGTGCTTTCACCTTCTTTCAGCCGGGAGACGAAGTACAGTTTTATGCCGTGAGCTTATCCGAATTTCTAACGATGGAGCAGGATCCCCCCACCAGAACAGATTGTTATGTCAAAACGTAGCACTGTTCATATTATCCATCCAGGGCTTTTTACCACCGTACAGGACTTAGGTCGTCTGGGGAGCCAGGCCCAGGGAGTACCCGTAGGTGGCCCGCTAGATCGACTATCTGCCCGGCAAGCCAACTGGCTAGTTGGTAACTCCGTCCGGACTCCTCTGTTGGAAATGACTATTTCTGGACCGACCTTACGCTTTACAGAGGATACTTGGATTGCCCTTTGTGGTGGTTCCATAGAGGCGTTTATTGGTAATCGGTCTATCAAAACCTACCAGTCTTATTTAGTTAGAGCGGGGGAGGAGTTAAGAGCGGGACGCATTACCACCGGAATCCGGACCTATCTCGCCATTGGGGGAGAATGGGAAGTAGCGTCTTGGTTAGGCAGCACCAGTGCCTGGTCTATTGGTGAGCAAACCTTTCCGGAAGGAGCTCTTTTGCAAAAAGGGCAAGGCTTGAGCATCACTCCGCAGGAAGGTAGAATCCAGTTTATTGGAGAACGGGAGCGTACTTCACCGCAGGGTGCCATTCGAGTAGTAGCCGGGCCAGAATGGAAGTGGTTTTCAGAAGTAAGCCAGCAGCGTTTTTTGGAAGAGCGGTGGACCCTGAGTTCCCAAAGCAATCGTATGGCCCAGAAGTTGGAGCCCGGCCTAGCCATGGAAGAAGCCGTACCCGAGCTCATTTCCTCCCCCGTATGGCCGGGCACAATCCAATGTACTGCTACGGGCCAACTCATGATTCTCCAAACCGATGCCCAAACGACTGGGGGGTATCCACGCTTGGCCCAAGTGATTGAGGCCGATCTGGATCGCTTAGCACAGCGAAAGCCCGGGCAGCAATGCTCGTTTATTCAGGTAAATCTGGGGCAAGCCCAACGGCTCTTTACCCAATATATGGCTCAATTGGAACGCTGGTCGCTTTGGCATACCATGGGGTAAGACTTTTTTCGCCTTCAGACTCAGAAATTCCTGGTAGGAGCCTTATCTTATGTCATTATTCACCCAAAAAATGCCAAATGACATGCGCATACTAATTTTCATTCCCCTTGTGTTTTCCTTATCTAATTTGTTGGCTCAGCCAGGTACTTTAGATCCCTCCTTTGATTTGGATGGTTTAGTACAAATCGATTTTAACGGTGGCGGAGATTTTATTGGGAAGATATTGCCTCAGGAAGATGGGAGTATCCTGGTTCTAGGTGAAAGTTATGATGTTGATGATAATAGTCAACTGGTTATGAGTCGACTCCTTGGGAATGGAAGTATTGATGAATCTTTTGCGGATCAAGGATATCGATATATTCCCCTAGATAAGCCCTCTGCTCAAATTCGTGATGCCCAACAACTACCGGATGGAAGTATCATCATTGGCGGAGGGTTAGGGGATTGGGTTCCTTTTCAAACCTTCTTTCTCGCGAAAATTAGTGCGGAAGGAATCCTGGATTCTAACTTTGGCAATAATGGTGTTATCAATGAAGAATATTTATCATCGGGAAGCCGAGCCACCAATATCCTCTTAGAGGGTAACGAACACTTTATCGTTAGTCGTACCGGAATTTTTGGAAATCCTTTGGTCCGTTATGATTTGCAAGGGAATATCGACGAAAGTTTCGGCATTGATGGCTTAGCAATCTTTGATCCTGAAGATTTAGCGTACCCTTGGCGTTTACGGATGTTGAGTGATGGAAGTATCATTGCCGGTGGAACGGAATTTTATACTGGGGGTATTTTTAATGGGAAGATGCTTATCAAACGCTTCTCCGAAGATGGTGTCGCTGATTTTTCCTTTGGTGTAAATGGGAGTATTTACACCGATTTTGGTTTACCGGGGGCCATTCTTAATGACATTTGTGTACTCCCGGATGATCGATTTCTAGTCGTTTATACCGAAGGAGGAACCAATGTAAGGCACGGAGGAGTAGCCCGTTTTCTGCCTTCTGGAATATTAGACGAGACCTTTGGTGTGAACGGAATTGCCAAGTTGCCGCTGGGGGCGGGAGTATCTGGTTTAGGCACCAACCCACGCAGTGTTGCTTACGATAATAATGAACATATTTTTGTGGTAGGCTCCGATGGTGATTTTATAACTTCGGATGCTTACGTAGCCAAGTTTTCCTCTGCGGGGATACTAGATGTAGATTTTGGCGACAATGGGTTTGCCTATACCGACTTTGGCTATGGCGGAGACCCAGAAGTAGGAGGCTTTATCCAGATAATGGAAGATCAACGCATCCTAATTGGAGGAGTTGCCATCGGAGATCAAAGTGCTGACTTTACCTTGGCTATGTTTTTGAATACAGACACGTCTAACTCCGAAGAATCAACTTTCCCGCAAGGCAAACTGACGCTTTCCCCTAATCCAGCCAGTGAGCAAATTTTTATTACTGGGATTTCAAGATCAGATGATCCCATCTTATTGAGCATCTTCAATGCGCAAGGCGGTTTATCATTGAGAAAAGATATAACATGGAGCGTTGTGGATCAACATACAGATCTTTCCATCGATATTGCTGGATTGCCTCCAGGTGTCTATTGGCTAGTATTAGAGAATTCCCAGGAACAACAGACGGAAACCTTTATTGTAAAATAGGAGGGGAGCTTCCTTTAGTACTTTGCTACTTAAATAAATATTTTAACCGAGGCGATTTTTGTTCAGACCAAGGCGCGTAGGGCTCGTAGCCATAGCTCCGAAGGCGAGTACATAACGATAAGCTGGGCAAAAAGAACCCGTCAAAAAGTTTAGAAATTTAGTTTATAAAGTATTGCATCCTATATCCAATTGGCCTTCTCCCGGAGATTCGGAAGAAGGCCAACGTTGTTTTAACCCGCGTTCTAAATAACAAGCCTACCAAGATGCGTTCACGCCCAGAATGAAGTTTCGCCCTGGCGCGGTAAGTCCTGAACTATAGGTCCGGTACCGCTGGTCCGTGAGGTTTTCGACCCCGGCACTGATCGACAGGGTTTCATTCAAAGCGTAGAGGGCTTTCCAATCAAGGGAATACCAGGCCGGAGCGTAGGGATTCCCATTGACATCGGCTGCGTACAAAAAGGGCTTGCTAGCTTCGCCTACGGGTAAGTCCTCGAAGGCGACCTCGGCCGCATAACGCACCTGTAGCTGCAGGAATAATCCATCGCGTCGGTAACTAATTTGGCTGCGGCCAAAAGCGGGAGCTGCGTGTCGAGAAGGACTGATCGTTCCGTCGTCCAACTCTTCTTGTCCCATTTGATAGTTATACTGAGTACTGAATTTGAAACCGGCTGGAAGCTTCCATTGGAGGCCCGCCTGAACTCCGTATACCCGAGCCTGAGCAGCGTTCTGAATAGCTTGTACTTGACTCAACTCTCCATCGTAAATAATGCTATCCTGCCCGTTGAGCTGGAAATTTCTCCGTACCAGGGCATTGTCTAAGAGGGTATAGTAAGCCGAAATATCAACTTTTAGCCAATCGCCCACAATATGGGTATAACCTACTTCACCGTTGTAGGCATATTCGGCTTGTAGGTCCGGATTAGGCACCACCACGGCACCCGGTTCAGAGTCAAAGACTTTTCCAATATCATCGACGTTAGGTGCTCTAAATCCAGTCGAAACATTAAAAGTGACACTACTTTTTTCGCTAGGATTCCAAACCCAACCTACACTTCCGGTAATCGCACCACGACCAAGCTCAGCCGTTTGGTCTTGGAAAGGGAAAAAATCCTGGTTATTGGAGAAATCCGCATTAAGGGCAAATTGGTTGTACCGAACGCCTGCCTGCATACGTACTTTTTCTCCCAATGGAATCTGTGCGGTAGCGTACGTGGCGTAAGAAGTCCACTGCGCCAAAGGATAACGCGCGGGGCCGGGCCGAATGCTCTGGTTTAAGGTGTTCGTCTCCATTCCCAGGCTTCGTACGTCATTGAGGACGCCTTCCAAGCCGTAAAAGAGTTGGATACCCCGTGGGAGCATCTTACTGAAATCCCAATTAAGCGACCAGGCATCCACTTCTTCGGTGCGGGTAGTTCGCATCGGATCTTGAAAATCTCGATCAATCCGAGATTCCTCGAATTGCTGAAAGGCTAATCGGAGGGTCCACTGATCGTACAGGCGCGTATTTTGGCGGTGTTCGGCGGAAAGCAGGTGCATCGACCAGATCTGTGGGCCGTATTCCCATTCTGCACTGCGGGGTCGTCCATCGCGTAAGCGTACTAGTCGGTCATAACGAGGAATATTTGTCGTCGTCGAATAGTGAAAGCCATAGTCGAAAGACCAGTGTTCGTTGGGTTGGAAACGGATCTTTTGCATGATGTTGGTTTGGCCATAACCCGTCGGAGTCTGGACCAATGGATCTGGATTATTGACCATTACATCCTGACTATCTTGACGAACTACGTAAGAGGGCCGTAGGTAATCATCGGGGCCATTCTGCCCCATTCTTAGGTCGCCAAATTGGTGGTGGCTAAAGCTGCTTAAAAGGGCCCATTTCTTCCAACCAATGGCGAGATCAAAGTGCCCCGTTCGTTCCTCGGAGGCACTAGCGGTTCGTAGGTTCGCGTTGCCCTTTACTAAGGGTTGCTCTTTGGTGCCAAGGGAAGGGTTTAAGGTTTGGAAACTCATAACCGCCCCAATGGCATCACTACCATAAATAATGGAGCCGGGACCGAAGAAGACCTCAGTGCCAGCTAAGGCAAAAGGATCTAGCGATATGACATTCTGAAGGTTGCCACTCCGGAAAATAGCGGTGTTCATTCGTACTCCGTCTACGGTGTAGACCAGCCGATTCGTAGAGAAACCACGGATGATAGGGCTCCCGCCGCCCAATTGGCTTTTTTGTACGAAGACCTCTCCCGAATGTTCTAAAAGGTCGGCGGCCGTTTGTGGGTTTTGCAGCTTAATCTGTTTCGGATCAATAGAAACGATTCGAGCTGGCACGTCACTTTTGCGTTGTCGCCAGCGGGTAGCCGATACGACTACTTCGTCGAGCGAAAAGTAATTGGCCTCCAGGGAAAGTCGATAGCTATTTTCGGCAATTTCTGAATAGCTAACGGTAATGGATTTATAGCCAATTAGATTGATTTCGATAGTACTGGCGCCTTCCAGTGGTGTGATATCCGCATTACCGGCTGCATCCGTCAGTAAGACCAAGCTTGGTTCATTGCAAGAAACCGATACAAACTCCAAGGGATATCCGTTTTCCAAATCCGTAATGGTTAGGATTTGAGCATATATAGTTGTACTGAGAGTCCAGCAGACTCCAAGCAACAGCAAAAATCTCATTGATTGATTTTGTGGTGAAAGATTCCCTGCTCACCGTAGAACAGTGAGTAGAAGGTTGAACTTAAATTTAAATATGGGAATCAGTGCATTCGGGTGGGGCCAGAATGGGCGCGCGCACAAATTGACTGCTTGCTGATTGGTAGGTAAAGCGAGCCGAAGCCTTGTGCAAAGGAGGAGTAAGTACTTGTAATTCGGTGACATCACATAACCAATGCTTCCCAAATTGCAAGCCACTGGCTTGTTGGTCGATCGGTAGTTGGGCCTGCTGGGCTAGCCAATTTCGCAATTCTTGTTGCAGTTGCGTTTCTTCGTGGTCGGGCCATACCCAATAGTGCGTTTCATCCTCACAAGCTTCTTGCAGAAAGATATCGTACAAGATGCCCTGATAGCGGAACTCGTGCTCGTGGATCCATTGTAGCTGATTCCGTGTAGTTTCTGTAGAAAAAACGAGGTGGGTCAAGGTAGAAATGGGTAAATCTTGTTTGACCAACGCCTTTACTGCCCGTCGCGCTTGCTTCTTTTGTACCTGCAGCCAGGTGTAGCTGCTTAGGAAAGGCAGTACTAAAAGTCCCAACAAAGCGGTAGAATACCAAAAGCGCATAGAACAAAGATGCAGGATTCATGAAACACCAGAAAAGAAAATCGGCAAAATGCTTATTTCTGACCCCTAATGAGCAAAAAATGAATGGTTTAAGAAAAAAAGTTTTTAGTAGATACCATTGAAATTCAGTTGGTTACCTCTTATTGTGAAAAAAAGTGAAAATTGAAATAGGGGCTATGACAGGGTATAGACATCCTATTGGTGAAAGCACTTCTAAGAAAAATTAATTACCAAGGTGGGATCGCAGTTGGCTCCATGCACTGACATGGAGGCTGCTCCCTGTTTCTATCCATTTTTGAACACCAATTTAAACGAAATATTATGTACAAAACGATGGTTATTGTGCTGGGCTTGTTATGCCCCGGCGCTTTTCTACTAGCCCAATCAAACAACACGGACAAGGCCCCCATGCCTTTGCGAATCACTCTATTTACGGAAGCGAAAGTATTGACTCCAGGGTTCCACTTTCACAAGTATCCGGTGCACCCGGGCTTCAGTGTGGGAACCCAATGGGTTCTAAAACAGAACGAGCATACTTCACACTCTCTAGGCTTAACGTTGGGAGGTTATTACCATCCAACCTTGCAGGCGGCTATTTTCCTACAACCCGAATACGTTTACCGCTACGAATTTGATTTTGGTCTGCGGATCGATGCCAAAGTAGGAGCCGGCTACCAGCATTCTTTTCACCCCCGAACCATTTTTGTTCCAGAAGACGGAAGCTACGTCGAAAAACGGGACCCAGGAACCCCGGGGCTATTGCTTAGTGGATCCCTGGAAATCGGCTATCAGTTGGGACAGAAATCAACCAGCCCAATCATTTACGCACAGTATACCTACGCAGGAGATGTTCCTGCCACCGCCACTAGTATTCACCAAATGGGAGGTATAGGCATTACTTTTTTCCCTTTTCAGTAATCACTCAAACCTAAAAGAAACCAATCATGAAATATTCAATATTCGCCCTTCTATCGCTTCTTGTTCTTTTTTCCGCTTGCGAGAAACACGAAATCATTCCTGCTACGACCTACGAGTGTGAGATGTCGTTTGCAGAGACGAGCAATGAACATCCTCAAGCGACCGACTTTCAGGCCTTGATCGATGCGTTGACAACACGCTTACCAGGTGTTATGGCAGGGGTTCGTACCCCAGACGGCAACGAATGGTTTGGTACTTCGGGCTTCGCCAATATTCAAAGTGAAGTCGAATTGGACCCTTGCCACTTAATGATGGTTGGAAGTATTTCCAAAGTCCTTACCTCAACAACTATTTTTCGTTTACAGGATGCCGGCTTACTATCCATTGACGACCCCTTAAAAAACTACTTGGATGGACCAGAAGTGGACGGTATTGCCCAAGCCAAAGAAGTTACCCTTCGACAAATGCTAAATCATACCAGTGGCTTGCCAGATTACCTGGACAACGATGATCTTTTCTTTCGGGCGGTCAATGAGCCATTCTTCCAATTAACGGCCTCCGAAAAACTGGAATACGCTTACAAGATGGACGCTACCCACGCTCCGGGAACCAATTACTATTACTCTAATACTAATTTCGTGATGCTGGGCATGGTGATTGAAAAGTTGACGGGCAAAAGCCTAGACCAAGCCAAGAAGGAGTACTTGTTTGATCCTTTACAGCTCAAGAATGCCGCTGTCGGTACTCCGGAAAATCCGATCCCTAACCGGGCGGCCCGCCCTTACTTCGCATTAAATGGCGATAAGTACCAGGACTTAACGGAAATTGAGGTTTCTGATGCGGCTACCGGCGATGGAGGGGTAGCAATTAACACCCAAGATCTTCACGTATTCATTCAGTCCCTTTTTGAAAAAGAGTTCTTGAGTGAGGCTTCTTTTCAGGAAATGACGCAAAGTCTTTTTGTCAAGCCAGAAGGGATGGCTGATTTTCCAGACTGGAAGGATGAGACGAGTGGTTTAGGAATTGATCTATTCCATACACCCTACGGTGATGCTTACGGGCATACCGGGCGCATCTTTGCCTACAATGCAATGCTGTTCTACTGGCCCGAAACGGGAGCAACCTTGAGTCTAGCGTTTAATGGTTCTAGTTGGACGGATGAGGTTGAGCTAAGTAAGTTAACCCTGATGGAAGATTTTATGAAGCTGATGTTCTAGACCAATTGTAGATTTGGATCTGGCCATGCGTACAACTCGCCTTCCGACTTAAGTCGGAAGGCGAGTTT
>JBCDIO010000075.1:0-9462 GCA_038748815.1 Bacteroidota bacterium | reverse complement strand
ATTTAAGTTACAAAGTCATAAGCCTGATCAAAAGGGCTTTTGCGCAAGAATGATGAGCGATGCTGAAAAATCTGAAATCTCTATTTATTATTGAAGAAGAAAATCCGAAAGGGAAAAAACCAGCCCCTAAGAAAAGTGCTTCTGCAAAAAATACTCCGCCCGCCAAAAGTCCGGTGATCCCCGAAAGTGCCTCGGGTGAGCCAGGAAGCGTTAAGACCAAATTTGTAGAGATCCTATTCTCCGCGATGGAGAAGGCGAATCTAGATGGTTTTGACTATCTAGAATACAAGCAAAGCCTCAAGTCGCTAGAGAAAATGCCGATGGATGAAGCAACCCGCTTCCAATCGGCTTTTGCTATGGCGCAAACCATGGGCGCAACCCCGGAGCATTTGCTCAAAACGGCACAGCATTACATTGATACGCTGCGCCAAGAAGAGCAGAAATTTGAAGCTGCTCTGGCCAAACGCCAACAGGAACAGATCGGCTCCAAAGAATCGAAGATTCAAAAGCTAGAGGAAACCGTAAAAGCAAAAGCGGCTCAGATCAAACAACTGACCCAAGAGATGGAAGCTCATCAAAAGGAGGCCAGTCAGTTACAAAAACAGATCACTACCGCTAGTGCTAAAGTGGAATCGACTAAAAACGACTTCATTGCATCGTACAATGCTCTGATCAAACAGATCGGCGGCGATGTGGAAAATATTAA
The DNA here is from genome assembly GCA_038748815.1 of Bacteroidota bacterium. Taxonomy (GTDB): domain Bacteria; phylum Bacteroidota; class Bacteroidia; order Chitinophagales; family Saprospiraceae; genus JBCDIO01. The sequence goes on along the minus strand of JBCDIO010000075.1, from coordinate 8,756 downwards.
AAAATATCTCAAATAAAGGACGACCTACGGGTCGCATCGGCTAATCTATGGAGAATACAGAATTCAAACCTAAATCGTTTTGGAAACGCCCCGAAGGCATTACCGGAGCTCTGGTACTGGGAGGATTAGTAGTAGGGGCCGGTCTTTTGATCATACCTAATTTGGCCGCCATCGCCGCTGCTTTACAAAATGTAACGGTACTCGCAATCACCTTGGCCGTATTAGCCGGAGTGATCTTTATGGCCCTGGATTCGAAAACCCGGAACTTGGTTTGGTACATGTACAAAAGTGTTATGCGCTGGATCACTGGCCTATTTGTACAAATCGATCCCATTGGTATCCTGAAGTCTTACGTAGAAGACCTAGAAGATAACCTGCGTAAAATGACCAAACAGGTCAACCAACTGCGGGGCCAAATGCACAAGCTACGCGAGCAGATCTTCAACAATCAAAAGGAAATTAAAGAAAACCTGCAGTTGGCTAGCAAAGCCAAAGAAAAAGATAAACAAGCGATGATGATTTTGAAGTCTCGAAAAGCGGGGCGACTCAAGGAATCAAACATGCGCTTAGAAGACCTCTACAAGAAAATGGAAGTCCTCTACCGAGTCTTAACGAAAATGCAGGAGAATTCCGAGATCTTGAAGGAAGATATCAAGGACCAGGTAAAAGTAAAAGAACAGGAACGCAAAGCGATCCACGCCTCACACTCGGCCATGAAATCTGCGGCCAACATTATTTCTGGTAATAAAGACAAGCGGTATATGTTCGACATGGCCCTCGAGGCTATTGCCGACGATGTCAGCAGTAAGGTGGGCGAAATGGAACGATTTATGGAAGTTTCCGCCAGCTTTATGGATTCCATCGATCTTCAGAATGGTATTTTTGAAGAAGAAGGATTGAAGATGCTGGAACAGTGGGAACAGGAGGGCGTATCCCGAATTCTGGGCGAAGACAAGCAAACCCTACTCGAGCAAGCCAATGACGAAGGCCAGGTGCTCGACCTAAACCAGCCGATCAAGCGTCCCGTGCGCGACGGCAACCATATTAATCAATACGACTCGTTCTTCGACTAGGGAGTCGGAGGTGTATTGAAAAACGAAAAACTCAACAACCATGGCAAGGCGATTAACGACCTTTTCTAAATTCTTAATCACCCTGGTGATCGTAGCCGGTGTCTTTTTCGGCGGGAAATACGTGCTGGAAAATACCGACTTTGGACGCAATCTGATGAATCAGACCGGTTCGGATACTCCCATTAGTAACGATCAAAATGAGGATAACAACGGTCCGGTCAGTTCCGATGATGTGATCAAGATCGGAGTAGTAACCTGGGGTGGTTACGCCGGGGGACAATACTTTAACGAAGGCTTTGAAGCAAATACAAACTCCCGGTTTTACAAAGATTATGGCTTTCAGGTAGAATTTAAGATTCTGGATGATTTTGATGCCTCTCGGGCCGCCTGGAAACGCGACGAAGTGAATCTACTCTGGGCGACCATTGATGCCTTCCCGACGGAAGTCAATGGTCTAAAAGATTTTGATCCGGTCGTCGTTTGGCAAGCGGACTGGTCGCGGGGTGGAGATGCTATCGTAGCACGTCGGGGGATCAGCTCCGTAGCTGACCTACGCGGCAAAAAAATCGCCGTAGCCGAACTAACACCTTCCCATTCTTTCTTAATCTGGCTCCTACAAGCCGGTGGTCTATCTACTAGTGATGTAGATATTGTGCCTCAATCCAATGCGATTGACGCCGCCGAGGTGTTCAAGTCGCAGCAGGTAGATGCCGCAGTAGTATGGAGCCCGGATGATGTGGCTTGTTTGCAAGCGGTGCCCGGTTCTCGGGTGCTAGAGAGCACCCGGTCGGCTTCGAATATCATTGCCGACGTATTCGTAGCGAAGCGTTCTTTTGTAGAGCGCAACGAAAAGCAGTTGCAACAGCTATACGAAGGGTGGATGAAAGGGGCTGCGGAAATCAATGGCTCTGACTCCAATAAGCGAAAAGCGGCTAAGATTCTGGCGGAAAACTTCCCTGGATTTACCGAAGAAGATACCTACCAAGCGATTGATAATGTACGCCTGACGAACCACGGCGATAATGTCAACTTCTTTGGCTTAAACCCCGCTTACCGGGGAGTGACTGGTAATAGCCTATATAGCCGGATGGCTAGCGTCTATCGGGATCTAGATTATATTGCCGGCGGCGTGCCAGCATGGCGCTTGATCTCCTACCCAGGTTTGGTAGAGACTGCCAATTTGACCGGAGCGGGGCAAGAAGCCGAAGGGCAAAAAGACTTTACCGAAGTCTCAGAAGAAGAGGGTAAAGAAAAAGAAGCGATCGCCACTAAACGAGTTAGTATCAACTTCCGTACGGGCGAGTACCAACTCGACGAAAATGCGAAGTACATTATCGATCTGGAATTTGTAGAAATTGCGAAAGCCTTCGCCAATGCCAGAATTCGGATCGAAGGAAATACCGATAACGTAGGCAGCCGTACCTCTAATATTGCGCTTTCCAAAAAACGGGCACAAGCGGTCAAAGACTACCTAGTCAGTACCCACAATATGCCTTCCGAGCGGTTTATCGTAATCGGGAACGGCCCCGATAAACCCGTGGAATCCAATACAAACAGTGACGGTCGGGCAAAGAACCGCCGCACTGATTTCGAATTGGTTCGTGACTAAAGACAAACGCCCTATTACCTCGTGGTAATAGGGCGTTTTCTGCTTTTTTGGATTCTATCACCAAGCTTATTCCCCAGTATGAGTCTATTTACCCTGCGCGGAAAATTATCATCCCAACAATCTATATTGTTGGGATTTGTCGGTTTTATTATCTTTTTGTTAGTCTGGTGGCTGTTGGCCGAAGCATTTGCCATCGAAAAGGAACCCGGTTCGGTAAACACCGAATTTATGGAAGAAGCTCCGCCAGCTACTAGCGAAGGAACCGGAAAGATTGTTGACGCAAATCCCAAAGCCGATGGGATCACGGAAGGGGCACCGCTCGGAGCAAGTACCGGTATCCAAGCCTTACTGCAAGAAGTTCCCACCAACGCCTCCTACCTATTTCGTATAGCCAATAATACGAGCCCTTTTTCGATACATCCGCTCGATGGCATCATTACACTGCGTGATAGTGCTATGTTGGATTACGAGCGCGTAAGCAATTATCTCTTGGAGGTCGAGGCTCAATTGGAAGAAGGGGCCGTAATCCGGCAAAGCTTTTCCGTGCCGATCCTGGATGCCAATGAATTTAAAATCGGCGCCGTTGAAGAAATTGATCCCCGACCAGACGAAGTAAGTGTACAAGCCGCAGAGGGTAGTCCCACGGGGGTGCAATTTTTTGCGGAAGACCCCGACGGGCAGGATCAAGTCAATTACCGATTGACGCAAAACCCGGCTTCGGCCTTTGGCCTCAGCCTCGAAGCCGAACTGCTGGTGAAAGATCCCAGTAGCCTGCAAGGTCTGGGAGTAGGCAGCCAAACGGTGGAAGTAGAAGCGCAGAGTACCGATGGGAGTACCTCCCAAAAAAGTATAACCCTACAAATCGTCGATAGCCCCACCCTCGGGGCCGATCAAGCCAGCGGTGGTGAAAAAGTGTATCCCATTTTGCCCACCCCTGGCCTGGTAGTTCAATCCTATCCTTCCCTCTGGGGAGAAGACGATCTTTGGGGCAATACTCTACAATCGATTTGGCTCAACGTTCAGGGATACCTCTGGGCGGTACTGATCTCAGTGCCTATCGGTTTTCTGATTGGTTTGATTCCATTGTTCCGAGGCCTATTTAATAGCCAGGTAAATGCCTTGCGTTATCTGCCACTAACGGCTCTGACGGGGCTCTTTATCATCTGGTTTGGCATTGAAGATGCGATGAAGATCGCCTTTCTGGCCTTTGGTATTATCGTTTATTTGCTGCCCGTTGTGGTCCAACGGATCGACGAGGTAAAGGATGTATACACCAAAACCGTATTCACGCTAGGTGCCACCAATTGGCAAACGATTCGCACGGTGTATATCCCTTCGGTAATGTCGAAACTCATCGATGATATTCGGGTGCTTACCGCTATTTCCTGGACCTATATTATCATTGCGGAGCTTCTCAATCGGCAGGGGGGAATTGGAGCCCTCATCTACATCAAAGCACGGCAGGGGCAGATTTCGAAAGTCTTTGCTACCCTAATTGTCATTGTAGCCATCGGATTCATTCAAGACCGCATTTTTGTCTATTTAGATCGTCGCCTCTTCCCCTTCAAATATCAGAAGACCATTCTAACCGGTACCCGCGAAGTAGAATACGGGATTGCTACGATTCTTGGTCTCATGATCTTGGTGATCCTGCTGGGGGCCTTTATTCCTACCCTCGGGAGTACCCTGATCAGTATTGTGTGGGTCATTGCCATTACGGCTCTATTATTAATCGCTTACGGCGAAGTCCGGATGCGCAGCGCTAACCAAGAAGCCTAAGTCATATGCTAACGTTCAACGATACCGAGTTAAAAAATATCATTCAGCTGCAAGGAATCTCTCAATCGTACGATGGAGGTGAATCCTACATCATTCAGGATCTGGATTTTCTGATCGAAGATAAACCGGCGCAGGGGCAATTTGTCGTTATTCTGGGCATGTCTGGCTGTGGTAAATCAACGATCCTACGCTATATTGCTGGGCTGCAAGAACCGACAGCGGGGAGTGTACTGATCAACGATAAACCGGTAAGTGCCGAGAATCGGGTGAGTATGGTCTTCCAACAATATTCTTCCTTACCCTGGATGACTGTTTTGCAGAATGTGGCCTTAGCACTCCAATACAAAGGGGTGCCCAAAGCGGAGCGGGAAGAAAAAGCCATGGAACTCATTCAGCGGGTAGGGTTAGACGGCCATCAGCACAAATTTGCCCAGTATCCTACCCTATCTGGAGGGCAATTACAGCGGGTAGCTATTGCGCGTAGTATGATCGCGAACCCCGAAATTCTACTGATGGACGAGCCTTTTGGTGCCTTAGATATCAATACTCGACTCCAGATGCAAGACCTCCTGGCCGATATCTGGTTAGACTTTCATCCTACCGTTATTTTCGTGACCCACGATATTTCCGAAGCGGTCTATCTGGGAGACGATATCTACATTATGAAATCGGCCCCTTCCAGGTTTGTCGAGCATATTCACGTCGATCTTCCTTTCCATCGGAGTCGGGATACCAAGCGAGATCCACACTTCGTGGAGCTGGTTCGAGAAGTAGAAGACCGCATGGTAAAGGTCGGGGAGATGGGCTAGTCTCTACTTGGTCAGTTACCAAAAGAACCCGCTACGACGGCACGTTGTAGCGGGTTCCTCTTTTGCAATTTGCCTAATATCAGCCAAATTGGGGTCCGTGATTGCTAACTTCTTCCGCTTTCCTTACCTTAAGAAGCGTTTTTACTCACCACGGGATCACTAGCATAACACCATTATTTCATGGCTCGATCTTTTGTCGCACCGGTCACCACCGGATGACTGTTTGCGTTGAGGGGTCTACCAACCTAATCCCAGCGTTATGCCCCGTAAGTGTTACCTCTTCGTTTTTACACTCGTATTTCCATTAGCTTCATTACTGGCCCAAGATTGCCCCAACCCAACGGACTCTTTGTATTTCTGTGGGTATCAAGACACCTTGATCGGGCCTGCGAGTCCGGCAAACTGGTCGCATCTCTGTGTAGATACCCAGCAAGTGGTGGTGCTGGAAGTTTTGGACGATAGTTCGGCAATCGTAACGGTGTCAGAATGCGGGAAGTATACCTTCCTGTACGATCAGTTGGAGGTAGATTCTACGCTGCAGATTGATTCCTTGTTTACGGTAGATAGCCTGTCAATGGATACGGTTTTTGTAGGTCTTGACAGTTTGATTGTAATCGATACCCTCTGTCAGGTGCACGATACCCTCTGCTATTGGTTTGGAGATCCTTCCAGTATAGCGGTTACGATGAACACGGACCTGGATTTAGAGTACATTGATCTGGATTGTGGAGACGATGTATTGCAAACGGCCTGTTCCAATATGATCGATATTCCTCCTTTGGATATCGATGTAGAATGGTGCGTAGACGTTAATAGCACCTTTACGTACCAAATAATCAATGGCACTGTGGTCAGTGATAGCATAAGTGATGACTGTCTGGCCGAGGAAATCCAGATTGATACCATTGTCGGTTCGGGTTCGGGTACCTTTTCGGCCTGTTTTGAGCAGGGCGATTTAAACGAACCAACGGCTAGCGATTGGCTATCAGAAATCATCGACATCATCGGCGAAGCACTGGGTGATCTTTCTGATGACTTCCCTGCTTCCGGGCTATTTTGTGACGATGGATTCCCCGGAGAGCCAGGAGATCCCGTTGATCCGGATAGCTGTATCATCGACGTGATGATTGATACGATTGACTTTATCGAAGTGCCCATTTTAGCCGGTGGACAATGGACCTATGTACCCACCCCGGATTCGGTTATTACCCTGCAAGATACCACGCTGATCACCTACAATGATTCTACCATTGCCGTTGTCATTGATTCTAGCGCGATGACCTACGGATCCACCTTTGAGGTATGGCATTTCGATTGGATGGGCAATTACAATCTTCCGCCCTTCGATATTACCATTGATGTGCAATGGGAACCTATCTGGATTCAAGATTCGATCCCGGTGGTAGATATTACCGTCAACTTCGAAGGGGAATGCCCTCCTACCTCCGGTGCTGGTTGTGGTGGTATTTCAGCCCAATTTTCCCTGGGAGAAATCCCGGATATTCCCGACTTTCCCTGTGGCCCTATTCAGCTGGACTTTTTGGTGGACGGTCTCTTGGTAAATGCCAGTGTGATCGATTGTTGGGATGATGGTTATCAGGTGCAGGTGAATGTTGATGGAGGAATTCCTCCTTACGAAATTGTTGGTTTACCGGGTACTTGGATTAGCACGAATATCTATCTGTCGGATAGCCTGAGCTACAATGACCCAACGGAGGCAGAGGCGTTTGATAGCTCCGCTTGTGATGAGGACTTCTCCTGGAACCCCTGCGATTGTGTAGGCCCCTTCGTGGAAGCCGGCCCCAATCAAGAAGTTACCTGCTTAGATTCTTGCGCAGTGATTACCGGTTCGTTTCAAGCTGGTTTTTCTCCGGGCTCTTTTGAAGGAACTTGGTTTCTCGCCAATGGAAGCACTGATGAATTCAATGGAATTACGGTTTGTGACGTGGGGACTTACATCTACCGCGTTGAGCATCTACCTTCGGGCTGTGCCTCCCAGGATGCCTTGGAAATTTCTATCCCACCGGTAATCCCCAATATTGATGGTCAGTCGCAGCTAAATTGTAATATTCAGGCACTCAATCTCCAGGCGCTTGACGTAAATGGAAATCCAGGTACCACCAGTTACTTTTGGACTGGCCCCAGTGTAACGCCACAAAATCAGGAAGAACAAGAGATTGTGGTTACCGAAGGAGGGGTATACCAGGTAGAAATTACCAATCTAATTACGGGATGTAGTAGTACTTCCTCTACCTTCATACAAGTGGACACGATTGCTCCGGTCTTAGATCTGGGACCGGATATCGAATTATCCTGCCTAGATAGTTTACCTATCCAAATTACTAATCAGTTGAGTAACCCAGGGATTGTCATTTCTTACGACTGGACGTTAGACGGTGATGACACGGGAAATAATTTTCCCATCCAAGCGGTCGATGCGGTAGGACTTTATGCCCTAACGATTACGGATTTGCTCAATGGTTGTACCGTTGAGGATGAGGTGCAGATTTCCTTTGGTCCACCCGCCGAGTTACAGGCAGCGGTTGATTCCGCCTGCTTTAATGCTCCCACCGGGACGGTATTATTAAACCTGGTTAATGCTCCAAACACCACCATTTTCTACACCTTGGAAGGACTACCAACTCAAACTACCGGTGATTTCACCGAAGTATCAGCGGGGATTTACACCGCAACGGCTACCGATAGCAGTGCGTGCAATTTCTCCTTGGAGGTGCTCGTCCCAGAAATTCCGGAGGTTGTCTTGACCGGAGGGGTAGATATCATTGCCTGTGGCCAAGATCAGGCTTTTGCGGAGTTCAATGGCATTCCATTACAGGAAGACTGGTCGTTAATCTGGCCAGATGGATCTACTGGATTACAAATCGAGTTAGTAGAAGCAGGAGCATTTACCGCCATTTTGGAAACGACTTGTCAACGTTTTGAATTACCCTACACCTTAGAACAAGCACTCGTTGATCTACCGAATTTCGAGGTACCTAATATCTTTACGCCCAATGGAGACGGAGTGAATGATAGCTGGAGTCCGTTGACGGCAGGGCTTTTTGATGCTTATGAGTTGGTAGTCTATAATCGCTTTGGACAAGAGGTTTTTGCTACGACGAATCCTGATATACGGTGGAATGGTTTGCAGAATGGAGTAGCCGCTCCTTCGGATGTCTACGCCTGGACACTCAAAGCCCTACAGGAGGGTTGCGAAGAGGACTTTACGATTAACCAATACGGGGAGGTTACACTCCTACGTTAAACACGCTTTAAATGATTCGTTAACGATGTGTTAATCGATTGGCTAAGCCCGCTTTTTGCGTTAGCTTAAATGTCAGGTTGGGCATCTTAATGGATATGTATAAATAACAGTGTAAGTCCAAGCTTAAAATGAGGCACGTAATTCTTACTGAAAGATTAGTTTTAACTCCTTTTGGTTATGAAGGATACGGCGAGCATCCGGCCGCTTCTCGGCGATGATCT
>JBCDIO010000074.1:0-9500 GCA_038748815.1 Bacteroidota bacterium | reverse complement strand
GTTTCGAGCGGAGGCTTGTTGATAAAATGCTTCGGCTGATTCAAAACCGGCGATAGGGGCGGAAAACCATTGGTCGAAGTCTTCCCAGGTACGGACTTGACGAAGTTTACTAGCGTCAATTTTATCGGGATACTGTTGGGATTTGAGAATGACTTTACGGCGGAGTAGGTAGTAGAAACGCCAACGGTACAGCCAATTTTCCCGGGCTTGTAAAATCTCAACACCGGCTTTGAGATCACAGGGTGAAGACATAGCGACCGCTCGCTTAATCTCCTTTGGAACCTGATTTCCGTGCACGCCAAGGTATTTAAGCGTGATATTTCCTCCCATACTAAATCCCATAAGGCAAATCTCTTGGTACCCCTGGGCCAAGGCATGGCGGATTACGGTTGCGATATCTTCGATCTCACCATGGTGATAGAGTCTAAATTGTCGGTTCATTTCGCCGCTACAAGAACGGCAGTTCCAGGCCAGAATGTCCCAGTTACGCTTTCGGAGGGTTTGGGTCATGCCCAGAATATAAGGTGTACGAGAATGGCCTTCCAAACCATGGGTTAGAATGGCGAGCTTTTTATTACCGTGTTGGCACCAATCTAAGTCCAAAAAATCATCGTCGGGTGTTTCGATGCGCTCCCGGTGCCAAGGGATCGGATCAAAACGGCGAAAGACAGAAGGGAAAATGGTTTGTAAATGTCCATTCCATTGGGTACGCGGAGGGCCAGGGTAGGTAGATTCGATGAGTGGCATGCGAGTCAGTTAGTTAGTAGGTAGTTTCAGGCCAATAATAATGCCCCAATCGTAGTATTGATTATCCTGAAAAGCTACTACCCCATCCACGCGTAAGAGGCGGAATAGTTTCCAGCCAATCTGATCAATTCCAAAGCTCAATTCATAGTAATTGGGCCGGTCTTGGACGGCTAGCATACGGGCTCCAAAAACCGTGCTAAAATGTAATTTACGGATACCCGGAATCTTATCTAAGATGAAGCCATTGAAGTGGTGCTGTAGATGAGCTTGGAAATATTGTTGATTGGTCGAATAATCGTAATAGGGCAGTAATTGATAAGTAGACAAATAGCGGAACGGATTCGAAAAGAGCGTTTGGTTACCGTTGAAGTGTTGGAAATCCATAAAATAGCTGGTTTCATTACGTAAGAACGCTCCGGTTACCAACCGGTAATCGAGTTCGCCAATGAGTCCGATATCAATCCCTCGATCAACGATTTCTACTTGTAAATGGTCGTAGTCCAGCTCACTGATTTCTTCTCCAACCCGCTGTCCAATAGGTATACCTTTACGGTATCGTAGCCATATATCTGGCCATTTGGTCGAGAGTAAAAATCGTCGGTGTGGGTAAGAAATGTATTTCTGACCAATGCGAATTCTAAAATCGGCTCGGGCAATTAATCCCCGGTGGCTTGGGAAGAAATCAGCAGGTCCGAAGAAGTCTGTGGGATTATTGGTAAAATAATCTCGATCCCTTTGGGTGAAAGCTTGGTCAGAGGTATTCATCAAAGGGTTACGTTCTTCCCAGGAGAGACCGATAATTCCGTAGAGCCCATTGATCCATTCTCGCTTAAAATTGAACTGTACATACTTCAAGTCATAGAGTTTCATGTAATTACGCTTGAAATAGAGAGAATAAAGCTCGTTGAGGCCCGGGCGGATAGGACGGTTATCATTAAACTGTTCGACGGTGGTTCCACCTTTTACCTCAATTTGGGTGTAATTGATTCGGTTAAAATGAAACTGAAAGCGTCCTTCGGCTCGAAATGTTTGATCGGATAGCCCATACATGAGCCGGGAACCAATTCGAAACCAGCGGGTTCCCTCTTTATTCAGTTCTTTGCGGAAACGAAGATCTGAATAGCCTAGGAAGCCCTGGACAGTATTAAACTGCAAGGTAGACAATGGCGAACTGACCGATAGAGACCATTGCTCATACGATCGCCGGTACGTATACCCTAGCAATAAATTAGCCGGCGTAAATTTATTGTTTACTCGGTCGATGGAATCTAGATACACTTCTGACCTTACCACTTTCTGAATACTATCTTTACGCACGTAATCAATGGATTCTTCCTCGGTTAATGGGATAGGACGTAAAGAATCAAAGTACACCGTTCCGGTCTCATTAGCTCCATCCTCCACTCGAAAGATCTCGTTGGTAAAAAAGTTTTTTGGAAATTGAGGTTCTAAATCATAATTCGTGTACACTCCGGTGAAGTTCCCTCCAAAACGGAAGCCAAAAACACCTCCCACCAAGTCGTAAGATTGGCTAAAGATCCGCCAGACATCGGGCTCTTGGACGGGAAGATGAACCTGTCGGATTCGCAAGGTATCCAAGGCTGGTTGACTCATGGCCGTGCCGGTTAACACTAAATCAACGGTTTGAATATTCCACAAATCTTCCACGATGTAGATATAGCCTCGATAGACAGGATCTTCGGAGCGCTTAGGAATGACTTGGATCTTATTGATTAGTCGACCGGCTTCATCGTAGAGTGTGCCGAGCAAAACGTACTGATAGTAGCTGAGTGCATTACCGGCAATTGGAGAAATAATTTGCCGGCCGTAATCGCTGTAGTCTTCGTAAAAATCGAAGTCCATATCGTTGGCACTGTTGAAGCTAAAGCCAGTATCATCGCCAGATACCTTAGACTGTTCTAAGACTTCTTTGAAGTTATTGGGCTCTTGGGCGTAGACCGTAGATTTAGATTCTGACAGATACAAAATACCTTGACGGGTGGAGTCTAGGGTACCACCGAGATCACCGACCTCCTGGCCCAAGATCTGTTCTGGAGCATCGAGTACTTTGATTTTTCCCTTTATATACACGTTGCATTGATAGGCTTTAACCAGATCGCGGTAGTACTTACGTTTGGCGATGGCCTTTCGGATAATCGCATAAGCTGGATCCTCCGCATTGGCCTTGACTTCGATCTGTTGGAGAAGGATAGCATCTTCTTCGAGACTGACGGAAAGAGTGGTTTTACCAAGTCCATGTTCTACTTGTTCAACGGTCGTTCGGTACCCCACGTATTGGAAGGTGAGCTCGTATTTCCCAGGGTCTAGGGGCAATTCAAAATACCCTTCACTATTAGTGGTGGTGCCTTGGCCGGTGGTGGCATCGTAAACGGAGGCAAAAGGTAAGGGCTCCCCCGTTTCCGCTGCGGTAACAACACCAACTATTTGGGCTTGCAGGGGTAGAAAAAAACAGGCAATTAACAAGAACAGCAGATAAATTATTCTCATAGGTGGTAAGTATATAGGTACCAACCTATAAACGCAATTTTTTTGGATGGGATTTTGTCCAAATTTAGGGGAATGTAATTCTTTGGGCTAAGATGGCGAACTCCAAGACTTTTGCTGACTAGAAGTATGCTTGGCTTGGGTAATGCTTTGCACACTCCTTCCTTCAATCTTACTTTCCAGCCACGAAATGATATCTAGATATAGAAAAGGCCGACGTTCGTAGGGATCTTTTCTGATTTCTACCAATTCATTTTTAAGCTTAACGAAGGCAGGTGGAAGGTCTTCCTCATTGGTTCTAGGAAGCTTTCGAAGGAACGAAAAAATAGCTCGTTGTACATGGTGCATTTCCTTCATGTTGAGCAAGAAGCGATATACGGATTTAATTTGATATTCAACAAGTTGGGCATTGCCTAATTCATAATGAGCAATCAAATTCAAAATGCGGGCGAAAGACTGAATATCCTCTCGGTAGTCAGGGGTCTTTTGGTTTATAATCAGATTAAGATAGTCAATGGCACGGCTGTAATCATCACTTCCAAAATATAAACAAGCAAAGCGATAATAGAAGACCATAACCCGGTGGTCATCCCAACCATAGGTGTCCTCATCAATCAGTTTTACGATGGGATCGACTAGATGGATACCCTCCGAAAAGGTTCCTTCGAGGTAGTGTCGCTTGATTTGATGAATGCTCTTGTAAAGCATATACAAGCCCTCCACATTATTGTCTTTTGGCATAGAAATCCGCTTTGGAACGGCTTCCAACAATTCCAATACTTCAATAAAGCGTTGGTAATGCCATAAGTTGAATAGAGCATTCAAGAGACTGTGGATTCCTTTTAAATACAGGGGAGCCTCCTCTTTCATCATTTCCGGGAAGTCTTCAAACAGGTCGACCCAGCGTTGGGCGTACCGATAGCAATGTAAGAAGTCTTGATTGATGTAATAAAACCAATGGTAGGATTGTAGGTAATATATCTTTCCGTAGAAGTTTAATTCTTCAAAGGGATAGGGTGGCAAATTGCTGTGGAAGAAACGTCGAACTAACTCGTGGTCTTCTAAGTTTTTGGCGTAGCCCGTTTTAAGGTAAAAACTGTACATCTTCAAGGCGAGATTGGAAAACGCGTGCGATTTGTTAAAAAGTTGCGTAATCTGCTCACTCTCTTGTGCTAAGGTATCCGCTTTGGAAGCAATACTTCGAGTGATGTATTGACTTTCAATGAGCTTTTCAAATTCTAAAATATCTCCGACAATGCCGTATTGATTATACGTCAAAGCTTTTTCTTTTACCCGTTCTAAAGTGTCTAAGCTCGCGCGATATAGCCCCTTATTGTATAGAACCCTGGCGTAATCGATGCGTTCTCTCAGATCAATATCGATGTAGTTGTTTTTGTGTAAGAGCCTGAGACTAATTAAAAGTTGCCGGTACAAATGGGCTTTCAGATTGGATAATTGTCGCTTTTTTATTTGGGGATGTTTTTTCAAAATTGCTTCCTCATCGTACTCTCCCGCCTTCTCAATGGCATCGAATAAGATCAAAAACAGGATGTCACCGGTAGCTTGGTTTCGTTTAACGAACAAGCGAAAATGCCGCTTTTCAGCCTTGCTAAGCGAAAGGATTAGTCGGACCAAGTGGTCTGTTTGCAGTTTGGGCATTGTAAAATGAGTCTTTTAATATCCTGTAATTCAATCATTTACTTAATCCACACAGATAGTGGCTGCTGTAGTAATGGGAATATTAAGTTTTTCTAGGGGTGCTCGGTCGAATAAATTTGGAATTCCAACAAACATACATTTTTCTGAAAAAATTAAGTGAAATGGCAGCTAGTGATCAAGTATTTATTTTCGATACAACCTTGCGGGACGGGGAGCAAGTGCCCGGCTGTAAGCTAAATACGCAGCAAAAATTAACGATCGCAGAGCAGTTAGAATCGCTTGGTGTCGATATTATTGAAGCGGGATTTCCCATTTCGAGTCCTGGAGATTTTCATTCCGTTGAAGCCATCGCAAAATTTGTAAAGCAAGCCACCGTATGCGGTTTATCGCGCGCGGTGCCAAAAGATATTGAGGTAGCGGCACAAGCCTTAAAATACGCCCGCCGTCCAAGAATTCACACGGGTATTGGTACGTCCGATTCTCACATAAAATACAAGTTCAACAGTACTCGGGAGCGGGTAAAAGAACGAGCCGTAGAAGCCGTCAAGCTCGCTAAGTCTTTTGTAGAAGATGTAGAGTTTTACGCCGAAGATGCTGGACGAACGGATAATGCTTACCTAGCGGAAGTGGTAGAAGCCGTCATCAAGGCAGGTGCCACTGTGATCAACGTACCAGATACTACGGGGTATTGCTTACCGGATGAATACGGTGCTAAGATTCGCTACCTAGCCGAAAATGTGTCCAACATGCATCTGGCCACTCTTTCTACCCACTGTCACAACGACCTAGGCCTAGCGACTGCCAATAGTATCGCCGGAGTGATGAATGGTGCGCGTCAAATTGAATGTACGCTCAACGGAATTGGCGAACGAGCTGGAAATACGGCATTGGAGGAAGTCGTCATGATCATGCGGCAACACGCAGGGATGGGCTACCACACCAACATACGCTCTCAGTTGCTCAATGAAACAAGCTTACTCGTTTCTGAAACAATGGGCGTTGTAGTGCAACCAAATAAGGCCATTGTAGGTTCTAATGCCTTTGCTCACTCTTCGGGAATCCACCAAGACGGGGTGATCAAGAATCGGGCTACTTACGAAATTATTGATCCACTAGAAGTAGGTGTGGATCATTCTAAGATCGTTCTGACTGCGCGCAGCGGCCGGGCGGCCCTCGCCTACCGAGCAAAGCAAATTGGAGTGAATTTGACCAAGGATCAATTAGATTCCGTTTACCGGGAATTCTTACAAGTTGCGGATCGCAAAAAAGAAGTATTGGATACCGATTTGCAGATGATTCTGGAAACACAAAAGATCATGGCATAAACATGGGAAGGACCTTATTTGATAAAATTTGGGATCAGCACGTAGTGGCCAGCATGGAAGGAACGGATGTTCTCTACATTGATCGACACTTCATTCACGAAGTAACTAGTCCCCAAGCTTTTGCGGGGTTGCGTAAACGAGGGATTCCGGTCTTTCGTCCGCAGCAAACCATTGCCACGGCCGATCATAATGTACCTACCGTTGACCAGCACTTACCCATCTCGGAGCCGCAATCGCGCTACCAAGTAGAGCAGTTGGTAAAAAACTGTGCCGATTTTGGAGTAGAATTATACGGTTTGGGACACCAAAAACAAGGTATTGTCCACGTCATTGGTCCGGAGCTCGGAATAACCCAACCAGGCATGACAATTGTCTGTGGCGATAGTCATACTTCCACGCACGGAGCGTTTGGGGGAATTGCCTTTGGCATCGGAACTTCCCAGGTAGAACAAGTACTATCGAGTCAATGCCTGGTGGTGAAGCGCCCGAAACGCATGCGTATCACCGTCGACGGCCAGCTTCCCAATGGGGTTTTTGCAAAGGATATCATTCTGTATATCATTGCACAGATCGGAACCGGTGGAGGTACCGGCTACTTTGTGGAATACGCAGGGTCAGCCATCCAAAACCTTTCTATGGAAGCCCGTATGACGATCTGTAACATGAGTATTGAAATGGGAGCCCGTGGAGGCATGATTGCCCCAGATGAAACCACCTTTGCCTACGTAAAAGGAAAAGAATACGCTCCAAAGGGAGCCGCCTGGGAACAAGCCCTCTCCTATTGGAGATCATTGCCAACGGATCCCAATGCAACGTTTGACGCAGAGTTAAACTATAAGGCGGAAGATATTGGCCCAATGGTTACTTATGGTACCAATCCCGGCATGGGAATGCTCATCGGTGATTCCATTCCGGTTCCAAAGAATGGGCTGAGTAAGAGTTTCCAAAAAGCACTAGACTACATGGGGGTTTCCGCCGGAGAATCCCTGCAAAATAAGGCCATTGACTACGTATTTATTGGTAGTTGTACTAATTCTCGCATGGAAGACTTGCGAGTCGTAGCCGCTTACATTCAAGGGAAGCAAAAGGCCGCCAATGTAAAGCAGGTTATTGTAGTTCCCGGTTCTAAGAAAGTGGAGGCGGAGGCCATTGCCGAGGGTTTAGATCAGGTTTTCCGAGCGGCTGGTTTCGAATTTCGTCAGCCCGGTTGTTCGGCTTGTTTAGGAATGAATGAAGATAAAATCCCAGCAGGAGCCTATTGTGTATCTACGTCTAATCGAAATTTTGAAGGACGCCAAGGCCCCGGCGCAAGAACCATTCTGGCCAGCCCTTTAACCGCCGCTGCGGCCGCTATTGAAGGCAGAATTATTGATGTACGGACTTTAGATCCGGTAATGGTATAAGGTATGGAGAAATTTACCCTCATACAATCAAGGGCCGTTCCTCTTCCTATTCAGGATGTGGATACGGATCAGATTATTCCCGCACGTTTTTTAAAAGCGACTACTAAAGAAGGCTTTGGAGAAAATCTGTTCAGGGATTGGCGATACGACAAACAAGATCAGCCGATAGAGGACTTTATATTGAATAATCCGCTGTACCAGGGGCAAATTCTAATTGCCGGCGAAAACTTTGGTTGTGGAAGTAGTCGGGAACACGCTGCTTGGGCCCTAGGAGATTACGGTTTCCGAGTGGTTATTTCTAGTTTCTTCGCGGATATTTTTAAGAACAACGCTCTGAATAACGGAATTCTACCCATTCAAGTAAGTCCCGAAGAATTGGATGGGCTATTTCAAGCCATTGAACACGATCCAACCACTTCGTTTCGCGTTGATTTGCAAACCCAAACTCTACAGGTTAAGGGAGAAAAGGAGCCCATTTTTTTTGCCGTAGATCCCTACAAAAAAATCTGTCTGTTAGAGGGTTACGAAGACATTGATTATCTATTGAGTCTACGCGACAAAATTGAAACCTTTGAACAAAGCAAGGTGCTACAGTAAGCACTCTTTTATACCCAAATCTGAAACGCTTAACATGTCCAACCAACGAAAATTCAACATAACCGTATTACCAGGAGACGGAATCGGTCCAGAAGTTATCGATCAAGGGATCAAAGTACTCGATGCGGTAGCTGACCGCTTTGGTTTCTCGCTAGAATACTGTGTAGGAGATATTGGTGCTATCGCTATTGATCGGCATGGAACTCCACTACCCGACGAAACCATAGATGCTTGTACAAAGGCAGATGCCGTTTTCTTAGGTGCCATTGGGCACCCAAAATATGACCACGATCCGTCCGCTAAGATTCGGCCGGAACAAGGCCTATTAAAGTTGCGTAAGTCTTTAGGCTTGTACGCCAACATTCGCCCAGTAACAGTATATCCAGAACTGGCCGATCTTTCTCCCTTAAAGAAACATATTCTCGATGGAACAGACTTCGTGATCTACCGAGAGCTAACCAGCGGCATTTACTTCGGAAAAAGTGGGCGTAATCCAGAAGAAAATGGAGCCTACGACACCTGCTATTACAACGAGGCGGAGATTCGGCGGATCACAAAATTGGCTTTTGATGCCGCTCGCCAACGGAGTGGTAAAGTTACACTGGTTGATAAAGCGAATGTACTGGAGTCTTCCCGCTTATGGCGAGAGATCGTACGCGATATGGCCGCTAGTGCCGAAGGAATCGAACTGGAGTATCTGTTTGTTGACAATGCTGCTATGCAGATGATTGTAGCCCCTAATCAGTTTGATGTGGTTTTGACTTCCAATATGTTCGGAGATATTTTATCGGATGAAGGTTCGGTGATTTCAGGTTCCCTAGGCATGTTACCATCAGCTAGTATCGGCGAACATAGCTCTTTATTTGAACCGGTGCATGGATCGTATCCGCAAGCGGCCGGGAAAGACATTGCCAATCCTCTGGCCACTATTCTTTCGGGAGCTATGCTTTTAGAAAGTTTGGAGCAATTCGAAGCCGCTAAAGCCATTCGAGATGCCGTAGCATTAATTTGCCGCTTTGGCATTGGTACACAAGACCTTAAGATGAATATTACTTGTTCCTGTTCTCAGTTGGGGGATTTAATTACCTCCGCTATTCAGGAAGGAGAAACCTTTGGCTTGCGCCGAGGGACTATAGAAGAAAGCGTTTCAACAATTATTTGATATTTTATTTGGTAATTGGACGCCCCCTCCGGTAACGGCAGGGGGCTTTTTTACTTGTAAATTTTTATGTGTGGGGGCTCTCCTTCTTTCCACCAAGCCCGG
>JBCDIO010000073.1:0-9515 GCA_038748815.1 Bacteroidota bacterium | reverse complement strand
GCGTACGGGGTATGTGAGGTCAGAAAATTTGCGATGGTCCACCTCAACCGATCTATTTTCTTCTGGCCAGAATAACCAGTCGGGTCGGCCATCCCGGTACTTGGTAGGTGGAAAATACAGGAACATATCCACGTATTGTTTGCCGAAACGACCGCTGAAAGCCTTCCCACTGGTTTCCAGAAAGACGCTAGGCTCCTCTATTTTCTGGCTCAATAATTCGAAAACGGGAGCGGGGGCCTTGTTCCCCTTTTCCGTGAGAGCATCCATGTAAACCGTGATGGGATCCATGGCCGTGAGATTTTTCAAATGGTAAGCCATCCAGTTCTCGTCTTTCCGCTTAACAAGATTGGTTTCTACCGCGTGGTACCAGCCACAGTGAATGATCGTTTTACCCCTTTCTTTTTGCTCTAAAAAGCGTTTGATATTTTTGGCCTGCGCCAAATCCCGGGGATCATCTGATTGCGTTTTTTCGTAGGCAAACAAGGTGTAGCCAAGGTCAATTGCTTCTCGAACCAAGTTGGCCATCTGCGGTTCTCGGGTGTAGTATCCGGTTACCGGCATATTTAAACAGTAGCCCCGTTCTTCCAATAGAGTATCCATCAACCAATGATTACCGTCCGCTTCGTAGGAAGGCATCAGCGTCTCTAAGCCTAAGTAGCGAAAACCATCATCGTAGAGTACTTCAAGCAATTCTCTGGTAAATACCCGATGTTGGGGTTTGTGGTGGGCTTCGCTCAGAATGACCATTTCTTTATGCTCCGCCAATTGCCGGATGTATTCGTAAGGATCTAATACCTCCCAGGTATCAATCACATCCGCATCACTGGGCAAGGCTTCTTCCATGCCCCATTCTAGGGGTAGATCATAAGATTTTGCGGCATTTGCGTAATCACCAATGTAGGTAAACTCGTAGGCAGCCGTAGTGGGCGGGAGGGCCTTGGCTTTCTGTAGAGAATCAATTTCTGCTCGGAATTTATGATCAAATAGCGACTTATCGGTAATATCTTCCTCTGGGAACGCGCCTTGGCAAGCCAACATGGAGACTAATAAAAGAGTATACAATCCGCAACCAACAACTGAAATCCGCATAGATCTAATTATTTACGTTACAAAGTACTATACCCAAAACGAAATGGTTTGAGTCGTTCCCACTCGCCCCTGCACTCGTCCACTGCGTTGCAAAGCCTCGCCGAAACTACGGCTTCGCCTACGTTTTGCGCCTTGTTGACAAGCACATGGACTTAGCGTTAACTTTCCCAAACCACTTCGCTTTGAATATAGAAGCTGTTAGATATCTTCTAATCGGTACAAATCTAGCATTTGCTTCACCAAGATACGTTCGGGAATGACTCGCATCATTCCGTTTCGCAATCCTTGTGCCCGTTTCCAGTGTGCTAACTTACCTGTATTCCACGACTGTTTCACCACAAACTGCACCTTAGGCCGTCTGCGTTGAGCAAAGGCCGCAAAACCGGGTTCTCCTGGGTTTGTATGCTGCAACTGACTGAGGAAATAGGCATCTTCGATTGCTTGCGCCCCACCCTGCCCCATATTGGGGGTCGTGGCGTGGGCAGCGTCCCCCATAAGGCAGATCCGACCTTGATACCAGCGGCCCTTTGGGTCTAGGTCCAGAATCGTATTCTCCATAATCCGATCCGGGGACGTAGCTTCCAAAATCTGTCCAACCAAAGGATGAAAAGATTCATAGCGTGCTAATAAACCGGCTTTGCGAAGAATGGGATCCTGCGGAAGCGTAGCCGATTGTTCGGATACCGCAAACCAGTAGACTTGCCGATCGGCAATCTGGGAAATACCAAAGCGAATTTGGTCACCCCACAACTCCATACCCCGGGGTCGATAATCATCCGGTAGGTCTAATGTCGCGATACCTCGCCAGCAAAGTTGGCCACTATCCCGCGTACGCCGTTCTGGGAATAGTTGTTGGCGCACCGCAGAATGAATGCCGTCAGCACCAATCAAATAAGCACCGGCCGCCAGGGTACCATCGGTAAAGTGTAAATCCACACTTTCTTCCCTCTCTTCAAACCGCTGAAGCGCTTTACCCAGTGTTTTATGTTGCTCCGGAATTTCGTCAAAGAGTAGTTTTTGCAAACGGGCCCGGTGAATGGCCACCGTACTAAAACCAAATTGCTGTACGATCGGAGTCTGTGGTATATCCGACAGCGGATTCAACTTGGCATCGGCCAGGGTGATCCGGTCAATGACATTGCCAGCCTCTTGCACCTTGGCTAGCACGCCTAGCCAATCCAAAACCTGTAGTGCATTAGGGGCCAACCAGATGCCGGCTCCCACTTCGCGTAATTTGGGTGCCCGCTCGTAAACGTGATAAGGCATACCCAGTTTTTGCAAGGCTAAAGCCAAGCATAAGCCACCAATACCACCACCGGCAATTTGATAGGACATTACTCCGATATTTAGATAAGAAATTGTTTCATATCCTTTGTAAGTTCTGATATTTTCGGAGACCAGTTGGCTTTTTAGCCCGCGTTTTCGACCTAGGATCAAGTCTTTCGGACTAGACTCCTATTTTATTGCAAGCGGAAACTAATCGGTAAGTAGATTCGGGTTTTTACGGGGCGGCCATCAATAGTACCCGGTGCCCAATCTTTGAGTGTTAACTGAGCGACTCGAAGCGATTCCTGGTCGAGTTCTGGCGTTACCGATTGCTTAACCTTGACCGGTTCCAACTGACCGCGTTCGTTGACAATCAACTCCAGAATGACGGTTCCTTGATCCCCTCTTTGCCGGGAATACGCAGGATAACGCATCGTCCTGTAAACATCCATCAGGTAATCGAAATGCATGCACTCTTCACCTTGCCCGATACACCTTGTCAAGACCGGCCGTACGTCTGGGTTACTAAAAATCAATGGTTCATTACTCGGCGTGAAGGTGTTGTTTAGCAGAACTCCCCAGACGCCATTTTGTTGAACCAGACTACCTTCTTCCAGATCATAGACATCCACTCGTTCGTAGTCCATGGGTAAAAGCTCCTGGCCAACGGCGTCGATCACTCCGGCTTTGCCATCTTTTCGCACTAGGCTATACTGTTCTTCGTCGTTCCAGACGAACCACTCGTAGGCAACCGGGACTAATAAATTACCTTCTTTGCTGTACAAGCCCCATTGACCCGAAGAACGAACTTTCAGATTTCGATCTCCTTGTACGATCACCTCTTGATAAGCAACAGGAACGACCAGTTTACCAGCCTTGGAAACAAAGCCCCACTCTTGACCGGACCGCACTTTCCAACCACCAGACCAGCGCGTAGAGGTCGCTTCATCAAAGGCTAGTTGCTCATTCCAGCCGCCTCTTTCTTTCTTGAATACGTATTTACCGACCTTTTTGCGGTACTCAAAAGATTGGCCCCAAAGTCCAGTTGTGAGAGCCAGAAAAAAAATACAAATCGTACAACGAATCATTCTAAACGAAATTTAATGGGTAATACGAATCGACTAGGTACAGCTTGTCCATCTATCTCGGCGGGCGTCCATTCATGCAAAACGGCTTGCACAGTTCGCTCCCCTTCTTCCCCACAGCCGCCACCGATATCCCTTAAAATCTCAGTGCTCTTTAAGGCGCCGTCTGCGCCAATATATAGGGCAATGATAATGGTTCCTTCTACGTTCATCTTACGAGCAAAACCAGGGTATTTGACCTCCCGGTATATTTTACCCAACAACGCCTGATTGGTACAATCTCGATCTTCTTTAGCGCACCCAGGAATACTGGCGTAGAAATCTGGGTACCGGAAGAAATAGTTACCCGTGCCGGGTGAAAACCCCTCTAGAGTATAGATTCCCCACGTTTCGCCTTTACGGACTAACGCTTCTCCTTCTTCGTAATGATCAATACGTTCATACTCCATAGGTACCAAAAAGGTGCCATCGGGTTTGAGAATGCCAAATAGCTTATCTTTTTGTACATAGGCGGCTTCTAGGTAGGGTTTCCAATTGACCGAATCATAAGCCGGAGCAATTTGCTGAATACCATCCTCATCCACAAAGCCCCATTGACCATCCAACTGGACCATCCAACCTACGGTGCGCTGGGTTTGGACTGCATCGTACTGCAGGTCGTAATTCCAGCCATTATCGTCTTTCCAGACGTAGCGGTCCATTTTCTTTTTGAACTTGAATTCTTGAGCGGAGAGTAGATTAGTACCGAATAGACTAACTAGAAATAAGAGAAGAAAGGATATCTTCCGCATAGTTAATAAAGGTTGTTTTGGGTTATGGATGCAAAAACGCCTACTTTGGCGTTTTCCAAATATACTTGTGCGGTAAAATAATAAAATCATGGCTATTCGTCTTTCCCTCTTGGTACTGATCTTTCTCGTTTTTGTCCCCCCTACCTCCCAATATGCCGCCATCCAATTAACCTCGGAGGAGATAGTCCCTCCTGTAGATAAAAGACAGCTAAAGCGCCAAAAAAGGTTGGGAAAAAATCGACTGAAGGCGCAAAAAAGAGCCCAAAGGAAACGAATAAAGGCAAGAAAGCTGGCTTGGCAAAAGCAAGCGGATCGACGGCAGATCATTGATTTTATTCTAGGTATTTTAGGAATTCTTGCCACCATTCCACTTGCGATATTAGGAGGCATCGCCTTTCCGGTATACGCTCATATCCTCTATATTTTAGCCGCGGCCATTACCCTTACCGTAGGTATTGTCTTCTTAATCAAAGGGATTGATAACCTATCCCTTCCTGGCCTTAATTGGGAGCGGTTACGCCATGTAGGTATTGGTTGGATGATCTTCCTATTGGGTGGATTGGTTTTTGCCATTGGTCTAGGCATCGCGATTGGCTTTGGATTTGGTGGCCAGGCAACCGCTGCTAACATTGCTGGAATTATTGGGCTACTAGGTGGTCTTACCGGATTATTCTTCCTGATTCGAGGCATCGTGAAAGCAATCCTTAACTAGTCGTCTTTAAGAATTGGTTGGTGGGTTTCGGCTACCCAGACCATTTCTCCGTCTACGTACTGAAAATGTCCCTTTACCACAAAGGAAGCATCTTCTCCACAGCAGTAGCTTAGGTCATACGCGTATTGATAGCGTAAGGTCTGGTCGCGCGCTTCATAAAATAGGTACTGCTCCGTTTCCAGAAAATGCTCCTGCGAGAAGCTGAGCAATGGATTAGAGTTTCCCTCTTGCGTTCCCCAACGCGGATCGGGATAATGGAAGGATTGAAACTGTAGGACGCCGGAATGCCAACTAAGAATACTCGCCGATTGGGTAGTGATCGAAAAGACGGAAGCTGGTCGCCCAGAACCACTCTGTAGGACCAAATAGCTACTATCGGGGAGAAGTAGGATGCTATCGACGGTACTCAAAAAAGGCAAATCTACCGTGCTCCCCTCTTTCGGTTGCACCTTCGATTCCCAAAAGGGATTGCAGTATGCCCCACAGGATTCACCCAAGACCTGGTAGATTACGAAGGTCGAATCGGGTGCATAGACAAGACTTCCTCCAAGTATTAAAATACCCTGTTCATATAACAAACGTTCCCGCTCTTCTGCACTTGTGGAATGTTCATCTTCATCGAGATAATCATTCTCAACCGACCGCAGAAATTTGGATAGATATAAAGAATCACCTTGCCCAATACAGGGTACTACATTGATAAGAACAACTACTAAAAGAACCAGTAACTTACTAAGGTTCATCCTTTTGCTCATTGTAATTGAAGTATCGATTTCTCCAGCAAAGTGGTTTCCGAAAAACTACTCAATCAAAAATAAGCTTTCCGCAATCAGAATACCCTCTTCTACATTACCATTGTAGCAATCAATCGTGATTTCGTAAGCAATGTCCATTGGCTTACGCACAATAACCACCACTACCACTGGATGGCCATCGGAGAATTCGTAATCGCGTCCATGCACATAATAACCTTGGGGAATATTGGGTAGAAAGGTACCCGATTGGACTTGGGAGATAGCCATCCCTTCGGCCACTTCGAAAGCGCCTTTTTTGGGGCTATTAATCAGGCTACTCGATTCTTCAGCCAGGGGAACAATCTCCATATCAACCGCGTAGTAAGTGTTTTCAAACCCAATCACCCGCGGGTCTCCCGTATCGTAGGGTCGCATTTTGGTAGTGGATTCAAAACCAATTTTATACTGCTGATCCGACTGCTGAAACTGCGCAAGCCCTTGAACGGTAGTGATCATCAAGACTAAAATAAAAAGAAGAAAGCGTGGCATATTGATCATTTGGGTTGGAAAATGAAGCCTTTAATCAGGAGCTTGTTTGGAGGCTCTAACTAATCTCTTTGGTTACGGCCTCTAATACGTCAAAAGCCGTCTCCGCCATGAAATTACCTTTGGTATCTAACAGTGGATTCACTTCTGTAAATTCTAAGCATTTGACCTTTTCTGTTTGCAGTAGCCCCGTGATGATCGCCTTCGCCTCTTCTGGATCAAAGCCTTTGGGTACGGGGGTTCCGGTTCCGTAGGAGATCAGGTCACAATCCAGGCTGTCTACATCGAAAGAGATGTAGAGAATATCGCAATCCGAGAGTTGATCAATTGCCTCTTGCAAGCAGGTCTGCAATCCACGGTAGCGTACTTCATGCACCATGTAATTCCTGATCTGGTGCTGTTCGATCAGGTAATCTTCGGGATCTTCGGTGTCCCGTACCCCAAAAAAGACGAGGTCATTGGCTTTGAGTTTGGGGCCTTCGACTCCAATATTTTTCAGCTTAGACCATTGTTCTAAGGTTACTTCCTTTACTTCATTAATTTGACAATCTGTGTTGTCTAAGTTTAAGGCCGCGGCCAGAGGCATACCGTGTACATTACCTGATGGGGAGGTGTAGGGCGAATGTAAGTCGGCGTGGGCATCAATCCAGATAACCCCCAAACGCTGTTTTGGGTAGAATGCCTTTACTCCACTCATGGTCCCTAAGGCGGAGGAGTGGTCTCCGGAAAGAACAATGGGGAAAGAACCTTTGCGAAGGGTATCTTCCACTACGGTGGCTACCCGATCGCACTGCTCCCGTACGTGGGTAATTCGTTTCGCGAAGGTAGACTTCACTTTATTATAAATGGTTTCATTGTGGGTGTCTACATCCACAAAAGGAAAGCGGGTAAAGTAATCGTTATCGGCATTGATCGCAGCTACTTCAATAGCGTCAATACCAAGGTCGGACCCACGGGTTCCCGCTCCGATGTCGGATCGGTTCTTAATAATTTTAATTGCTGGCATACTTGGTTAGGTTTATACTCATTAGCCCCGAAAGTACAAAGCAGTCGGGCGATCGCAAGATAGCACTTTAGTGGCTGAATAACGTAGCAATACCTTCAAGAGATAGCCCCCAGACCTACTGCTCTTCGGTGGTTGGCCCACCGGTATAATCGAGTACCATCGGACGTATTTCCCGGAAATCGGAAGACCGAAACCCATTGGTAAGCACCAACTGTCCCCGTTGCCCAGCTGATAGATTAACCGTAAATCGACATCGCAAACTATCCTCAGAAAATCCCTGATATTCCTGAATAAACAAAGTCTTATCTTCCCCCAAAGGAGCGTAGTCAAATCCGCGGGCTTCTGGATTCATAGGTTCCGAAAAGGTCACTTCAATTTGTAGTACACCGGCGGGCAATACTTTGCTATCCAATGGAGGATCTACGCGAACCACGTAAGGCTGAGTAGCTCGATATGCAGACAGAGAATTCTCCACTGATTCGGACAGATATCCCGTCTGGTCCAGCAGATTGAAAAAAGCCGAAGAATCTTGATAATCGATTTCAATCAAGTCAGCAATCGCTTCCTGGGTATCACCGACCGTAGCCGTGTACTTCTCCGCTACGGCATAACCTACATAATAGCCAAGATCACGGGTAGAAAACGGATTATTCTTATTGTTGTACAACCAATTACGAATCCCCATTCCCGTCCACATTTGTTCTTCAAATACCAACCGAACGGAATCCGGATTTTCCTGTCCATAGCTAATGGCCGGAGAAGTCGATGCCTCTTTCATTATTTGTTCGGCTACATATTCGGCAATCCCTTCGTATACACTCTGATACAACAGCACATAGGGAGGACGTTGCTGTTGGGTATGCACTACTTCGTGGACATTTAAGAAGGCAACATTCTCATTGGGATCACCTTTTAGGTATTCGGCAAAGTAATCTAGTCGTTCGGGAAATTCCTCGGTAGGCACCGAGGCATCACCTAGGACCATCTCTGCTCCAATCAGTACCATGGAATCTAAGGTCGTACCCGGCGAGCGAAACACCCCCACGGTAAAATATACATCGGGGGTTTTTAGGTTGGGATACACCGCCCGAAACTCGTCTATTCCCTCCTGAATTTGTTGGGCAAAATTCGGAGCCTCCTCCATTTTCTTCCGCATAGCGGTCCAGAATTGAGGATATGCTTCAATTGCTTGCAAGTACTCCATTGGTTGGTAGCGTCGAACCTCAAACATGGCCAATTGCCCCGGTGATGCTTTATCCAGAAACAAGCGTTTCAGGTAGTCCATTTGCAGAAGCGTATCCTGCGTAGTTTGAATGCTATCGAATGCCTCCCAAAAATTGGTAACATCCTGGGTAGAGAGATTGGCCATGGAGGCAGGGCTCACAGACTGATCAAATTGGCAGGCAAAAAATCCTAAGGGAAGTACAAGGAAAAGAAGTTTTTTCATTTGGTTGAAGGGCTTAACCCGGTGATAAAAAAGATCATTACACTTCGAAGCGACAGGGGGATTAACAGCGAGAAGAAGCTTCTAGTTCCCTTTACGCCATATCCACCACCCGGCATAGATTACCAGAAGCTGAAGAACGAGGCGAACAATAGCAGCCTCCGTTGATCCAACCATTGGCTCTTCCTTCAATAAATCCCAAATATGGATGGGTAGAAAGCCAATCATTAGGAGCATAAATAGAAATCCACCCTCCCGGCGATAAACCGCCACCATCAACGGAACCGCAATCACCAACTCAATGAAGGCTGTCAAGATATTCACCTCGTATTTGGGCAGCCAATCTGGAATCATTGGATTATAGAAATCCGGATTATACACATGGAAAAAGGCACTAAGTAGCAAAATGAATGCAAATAGAAGAGAAAGGATACGATGCATAAGAGGGCAGCCTGGTTAGGCCCGAAAGATAGTTGAAAGCAGTGCAGTGGACAAGAAGATTGCCGAAAAAGCGACTTTCAGCGCAGGTTATCGTACAAGGCATTCTACTAACACTCCAACCACACACAACCTAATAAACTGATTTACAATGCAATAAAAAACCCCACAAATGTGAATTTTCTTACTCAAACCCGATTTGTAGGTGTCGTCTATTTTTCGGTATTTTATAAATCTTACCATATACGTCTACTCCCCGAGGCCTCGGGGCGAGGTCTAGTAGACGTAAAAGGCTATGGCACTTACACAAGTGGTCATTTCAAGTAGGATGGATTAAAATATGGGTTTAAATAATGAGGTAGTATCCACGTAAGATGTCGTAGAATCGAGTCAGGCCATTGATG
>JBCDIO010000072.1:0-9555 GCA_038748815.1 Bacteroidota bacterium | reverse complement strand
GGCAACCCCCATTTTCAACAAGTACACGGTTGAACTTCGGTACCCAATCTCCTTGAATCCGAACTCCACGATCTTCGTTACCGCTTTCGCACAAGGAGCGAATGCTTGGAGTTCGTACCGCGACTACAACCCCTTCGAAATGAATCGTTCGGTGGGTATGGGTCTGCGAGTGTTCTTGCCGATGTTCGGTATGCTCGGATTTGACTACGCGATTGGCTTTGATAAGAATGCTCCCGACACCGGCAACTTCTTTAGCCGCTACGGAGACTTCAACATTATCCTTGGTTTCGAGCCAGAATAATCGAACTTGCTGTAAACAAATAGGCCCCATCCAAAATCTTTGGATGGGGCCTATTTGTTTATAGTCGCTTTTTAGTACTATTACTCTATCCGCTGGTCAATACGATCAATCCAATCGAGCTGCAAAATCGTTTTCCCATTCTCCCCAGGAAAATACATCGGTTGAAAATTAGCATTCCAAATCACCTCATCGTGGGTGTAGGAATAGACCCGCTGTACTTGCTGGGCGTAAATTTCATCGTGTCCTTCAATCAAGATGACAAACTCTACGTTCATGTCGCGCACCTCTTCTTTGGTCTTATTGTACAGAGGGCTTGATTCGTTGATCGGGTGAACAATGGTCCAGTTCAATGGGAACATATAGACTTGATCTCGCTCGAGATCGAGACTAGCAAAACGGCGTTGAAAACCCCCATCTGGGCATTTTTCAATCCAGGCCATGGTTACTTTAGCTTCCAGGTCAATAATTTTGGAATCGCGCTTATTGGCAATCCGAAATTGGAAACTTTTTCCACCACGATAATCAGCAATTAGTGCACGTTCGCTGAACTTGATACTTGCCTTTGGCCGAGAAAAACGCGCAAAGATCAGCCCAGTAGCCACCGCAAAACTAACCAAACCAACTAGAGCACAGACCGATGCTATTACATTTGCCCAAAGCCCCCCGGGATTAATTGCTCCGTACCCAACCGTAGTAAACGTTTGTACACTAAAGAAAAAACAATTCGCAAAATTTTCGAAAAATCCATGGACATCTACTCCTTCTAAGCTTTGGATACCAATTGTCTGGAAAATCAAACCAAACAGCGTATTAATACCGATAAAAGTAAGAAGAATCACGAGCAGAAAATGGATCCAACTCATCTCTACCAAAGACTAGTAGGGTGCCCAGTGACGAGCACCTCGCCGATCAATATTGAAGGTTCCGTCTAGATTAATGAGTCGTTGTCCACCGCTATTAATCCGGGTTCCAAACCCCAGATCTTCCGATTCTTGCTCATTAGCCGGTTGTGGTTGCGGAATCGGAGGAGGTTGATTCGTTTGAATAAATTTCGGTTTTCTAAAACGCATATCCGTAATGATTTGCTTCCTCTAAGAATGGCGTATTCGTAGAACTAAAATAGTAGAAACCTCATCAATCGATTTCGCCTGTTTGAAAGAAGGCCTTTTATTTTATTCAAGGAAGGCCAGCTACAGCGAGAATGCTTTGATCAAATTCCGTTCGGTTTTCTCCCTAAAAACAGATTAATTTAGGCCAAGTTTATCTATAGAAGCAACGTACCATGATCAAACCTTTGGATATTGACCAAGATATTCGCGTCGCTAAGACCTTACCGGGGCTTTTTTATCGAAGCCCAGAATATTACGAAGCCAGTAAGGCTCGCATCTTTTACCGCACTTGGCATTATGTTGCGGATAGTACAGAGTTGCAAGAACCGGGATCTTTGTATCCGTTTACGCTCCTACCTGGCTTCTTAAACGAACCACTACTTTTATCCAGAGATAAAGACGGTACACTATATTGTTTATCGAATGTTTGTACCCACCGCGGTAAAATCTTAGTCGAAGAACCCGCTAAGAAAAGAACCATTTCCTGCGGATATCACGGTCGTTGTTTTCGCTTAGATGGTACCATGAAGAGTATGCCGGGGTTTGAAGAAACCTTAGATTTTCCGAGTTCGGTGGATCATTTACCCCAATTTTCGGTAGCCGAATGGAGGGGGCTTATTTTCGTGTCCTTGAACCCTATTGCCTCTTTCGAGGACTTCATGGAACCCATCAATAAGCGCCTAGCTTGGCAAGCGGATCAAGCCCTCAACTTCGTAGAACAAGGCACCCAAAATTATCCGGTTGCCGCGCATTGGGCTTTATATTGTGATAACTACCTAGAAGGCTTCCATATACCTTTTGTACACCCAGGGCTTAATAATGCTTTAGATTTTAAATCCTATGACTATGAGCTTTTCAAATACGGCAATTTACAATTAGGCATTGCCAAAGAAGGGGAACCCTGCTTTGAATTTCCGGCAGAATGCCCGGATTTTGGCCAGCGAATTTTTGCCTTTTACTATTGGATATTCCCCAACCTTATGTTCAACTTTTACCCCTGGGGACTTAGTTTCAATCAAGTAGAGCCACAGGGAATTGATAAAACGGTTGTACGGTTTAGGACTTATCACCGGGAGGGTACTGAGTTCACCTGGACCGTCAATCAGATTCATCAAACTGAAATGGAAGACGAGTAGGTTGTAGAGAGCGTACAGCTGGGTATTCAATCTCCGTACTATACCGCTGGCCGCTATTCGCCAAGCATGGAGAAAGGCGTGCACCATTTTCATCGTCTTGTAGCGAAGCTACTCAACGAACCGGCTCTTTAAATAACGTGCCGCTGACGAAGAAAGAGTAAAGAAATGCAGATAATAATGACGGCAACAGCTGCTCCAACTTCCATCCAAAGTTCTCTTTTGGACTGAATGTTGCTCGCTAGGTAGTAGTCATTTGCCTGGTTGGGGGATCCCATTCCAGTCAAGATCTCCCAATTGTCTTGATCTTCGTTATCCAGATAGGGCAATAATAGGTTTAGGGTAAATACGGTATCAATGGGAGGCAATTGGTAATTGGTCCGATCCACTAAAGATCCATCTCCGGTATATAGGGTAAGTTCTTCTCCTCGCTTGTTTAAGCCAAAGCCTAAATCACCTTCTACCCGGAGCACATTGGGATGGTACTTCTTAAACCGTCGTTGGTTTTCTGCCAGAATAATATACTCGCGAGCCGGCAGCGTCGTACCTTTTAGGGCATAGGTATTCTTACCATCAGTAAGCATCCAGTCCGCCAGAGATACTTCTTGGTCAGAATAGTTGTACAATTCTACCCAATCCCCTGTTCCATCGTTATTGGCACTGATTTCATTGATAACGACCTTGCCTTGCCAAGGGTTCTCGTGAGGAACAAAGACCGCTTTAAGCTTATAGTAATTCTCTTGTAATTCTAGCGATAACATCCGTTCCCCATCTAGAACATCGATGCCTTCCCAGTGGGAAAAACGGAATCCTAGATCCGGTACCGCGACTAAATGAATGGGCACTTTTTCAAAGTACATCCCACTGAAGGCTTCTTTATCCGTCAGTTCCAAATGGTCATTCAACGTAACGCGTCCACCTTCACTCACTTCGACGCGCACTTGCCGAACGGCTCCGACATCAAACATATCCATCATATGGAGACGAAGGATGTCAGGGCGACGATTCGCAAAAGTTCGTAGCACATCGACTTGCTCCTCCCATTCTTCCCGACTTAGGAACCAACGATCAATATGCCGATCCATTTCGAGCTTATAATTATTGTATAGCCCGTCAATTTCGGAGAGCACCGCGTAGGAACTAAAAGAAGTGTTCAGATGATCACACATCCGATTGATAAAGTCCTGTTCGATCCCCTTATTTTCTAACAACTTTCGTAATACAAAAGTACTCCACGGCGGATTAGGCCAAGCCGGGCCAATTGAATCCGTGTGAAATTGTAAGGAGTTGTGCTTGTAGGCATCAGACTCGTGTAGACCAAATCCCCAATCGGTATCATACAAGATCCAGCGCCAACGGCCGTCCGGGGTTTGGGGCCGCCAGTATCGAATATTACCACCCGCATCTTGGTTATCAAAGTAGATCTGTGCAACCTGATAATCCAGGAAATTATCTACCTCCATTTGCGAACGGACCCAAGCTAAGTGCACCGGATCACTTAGATCATAACGTTCCAGGTAGTTAAGGAGGCGTTGGTAATGACGCCGACTACCTCGCTTAAGGCTTTGCCTATGTTCCATCAGATCTAGGCTGTCCTTATCGACGGGCTGATGCCCCTCGATAAAGTAGCGGTTGATTTTTTCTCGGATATTATAGATTCCCCAGTACTTTCCATTTATGTAGACATGCGCGGGGCGTCCATCCTGTTTTTCTAGATCCCAATCATCCACTAACCGAGTCATTAAGAGGTCTCGGAAGTGTGCTTTCCCGAAATCGCTTCCTCCGTTGCGGAGTACTAAGTACTTATACTTATTAAGACCTTGCTTTCCAAACACCTTATACCGAAAACGGCTTTCCCCGTATCGCTTACGCGCTACGAGGGCCATAGACTTCTGCGGGAAAAGTCGGCTCATTCCACCGAATAATCGGAAGCCAGTTCCGGAGCGAAAGACACAGCGACCGTCTCCTTCGAATAATTCCGTATTGGTGTAGAACTCCCCTTTATTCCAAAAATTCGCACCGGGCTTTTGCCATACCGTATCCACTACATTAGGGCCTTTTACGAAAAGGCCCTTTTCTGGATCGAACAACAATTTAGGAGGAATGGCTAATGAGACCGTCATCAAACGGGTATCTGGCTCTGCAATGAAGTAGGTATGCGAAATAATATTGGAATTCCCTCTGGGGGAGATGGCAATGGCCCGAATAACGGTCGTCTCTTCAAGGATGATCGGACCTTTGTAACGATGTTTCTCCACGTTCGGATTGGGAATATCCCCATTGGTCGTGAAAAAGATCTTAGCTTGTTGGGAGGAAAGACGTAGTTCCAAGGGTTCGTCGAAGTACCCCCCATCCATAGACCATTCCAAGGTTGGCAGCTCGTAAGGCTCCACCGTTTGTGCATAGGGGGCACCTTGATCGAAAAGAGTGATCAGGCATGTTACAAAAGCAACAAATACGATTTTCCTATATGCTTGTAAGCTTAGCATTTATCGATCCCTAAGGGTGGGAGATGACTTCCGTATAGTGTCACAAAATACTTCAATTACCTCCATTCCTAAAAAATTCCCCCTTTTTTGTTTGTAATTTCAACGCTTTAATTGGTTTAGAATAACGCATTTAGCGTCAATTATTTGGCAAAGGTGCGCCAAACGTCGGCTACTAGTATTTTATCCGGCCTCTCTTTATGCCTAACTAGCAGACCGTATTCCAGCGCCATGGTGGCCTGCATTGCCTTCTTTGGACGAATATTTTCTTAGAAAGGCACAACATAGGGCCTTGCGAACGTAAAGTATTCTGAATAGAGGTAATTGGAGGCATTGTCCGAGCCGAAAGTTAATTGTTATAACGACTCATAGAATTACAAGAACATGGGAGAAGCCATTAGTCGCTTTTTATATTATAAAGTTTGGGGATGGACCTGGAAGGGTTGGCGTTTTGATCAGTTGGATAAGTATATGATCATTGTAGTGCCACACACCTCCAACTGGGACTTCCCATTAGGCCTAATGATCCGTCGTATTCATAATGCAAAGCACATCAAATTTATTGGTAAAGCTAGTCTTTTTCGCTGGCCTTTTGGAGGGCTTTTCCGGGCCTTAGGTGGCTACCCAGTCAATCGGAAAAAAAGTCAGAAATACGTGGACGCCGTTGTTGAATTGTACAAAAAAGAAAAAAAATTGGCCGTTACGATCGCTCCGGAGGGGACTCGAAGCAAAGTGGATCGTTTAAAGACTGGATTTTATTATATCGCACTAGGAGCTCAAATTCCTATTTGTATGGTAAAATTCGACTATGGCAACAAGGTCATCGAGATTGCCGAGCCTTTTATGCCTACCGACAATAAAGAAGAGGATTTCAAAAAGATCCATGATTATTTCCGTGGAACAGTTGGCAAGTATCCAGAGAAGAGCTTTCTGTACGAAAATTGACGGTTCGCCATTTAATATCGGCAGATCGTCGCATTTAAACCTTGTTAGTCATTGTTCTGTCTGATATTATAATTTTCGAACTGTTCAAATTCTTACATGCCTATGAAACTCAAGTTTGTTTACCCTCTCTTCGCCTTGGCGATTGGAGCATTCATCTTTTTAGGGAACTCCAATGGACGCGCTGCCGCTGGTAATGAAGGAAATACTGGAGCACCTGGTGATAATGCCCTCAATGGTCGGACCTGTCAAAATTGCCATAACGGCGGACCTCTCCAAGTTACGCTTGACATCGAAGTCAGTAAAGACGGAGCTTTGGTATCCAGCTATATACCTGGCCAAGACTACGATGTAAAAGTCATAATTAACGACGCCTTAGGAAACCCCAGTGGTTACGGCTTCCAGATGGTGGCGGAAATCGATAGCGACAATTCTTCCACAAACTCCTGGTCTAACCCATCTAGCAACACGAAGACTTCCTCGACTACGGATGGGCGTAGTTATTTAGAACAAAATGGCACTAGTTCGAGTAATGAGTTCACAGCGACCTGGACAGCACCGACAGTCGGCAGTGGCTCGGTGACTTTCTACTCGTGTGGTAATGGTGTAAATGGAAATGGAATGACCAGTGGTGATGGTGCCGCTCGCAATGAATTAACCCTCACCGAGGATGAAGGATCGTCCACTTTTGATGCGCAAAAAGAGGAGCTAGCCTTTAACCTACTACCCAATCCAGTAGTGAGCGACTTTCAGATCCAAACAAATCACATTACGAATGGCCAATATAAATTATCCATTCTTACCATCGACGGAAAAATACAACAGCAACGAACGGTATTACTAACAGGTGGGAAAACGGCAGCTATCGACGCCTCAGCTCTTAGCCCCGGTTACTACTGGGTACAACTCGCCAACGAGCGGACAACCATGATCGGCAAGATGCTGAAGTGGTAAAAAATACGCGATCTTTTCCAATACGAGGAGATCAACATACTACGTCTTAAAAAGTAGACGAGCAGTAAGCCGGACCCTGTTTTGGCTTACTGTTTTTCGTTAGACAATAAAGAAACGGAGGGCAATCAGTTGTCCCGCTGCCCCTACCATATATCCACCAACTAAGTCTTGCATATCGTGCGCACCTAGCCACAATCGGGCCGTTCCGACTAAACCCGCTATGAAGATGGCTGCCAAAAAAACAAAACTCAAGCTGATTTCGACCATACCCAGACCACCTAGATCCAAGTGTATATCCGAGTAGCTATAAATTGACAACAGGATTCCAATCATAGCAACAAGTCCCCCCATACCGACGGTATGCGCACTAATCTTGGAGAATAAATTGATGAAGAATGCCAGAAAAAGAGCGATTGTGGCCCCCAACATAAAAGATGCGAATAGACTAGGAATATTTGGATTATTTCGAAAGTTCACGACCATCCACAGATAGAAAATACCCGTAATAATGTAAGGACCAATGCGGTCGGTTTTATCTTCCAATTCGAGAGTTTGTACCAAGCCCAAAGCCTTCATCATAACCACAGACAGCCCCGGTATCAATACCGTGGAAAAGACTAGAAGAATAATTAGGGGAACTTGATCCGACCATTGATTAACCCCGAAGAGATATGGATTTACCGCCAGTATGAGAAGTAAGATATAACTCACTCCAAAAAGCGGATGAAACACGAAAGAAATCATCTTCGCCAACGCTGTCATCATAGTAGTTTAATTAGTCTTTGCCGGCACAAAGCTAGTAATTTTGCTAATCCACTTAGTACTTAGTTATCTACGGAAATAATCCGCACCTCCACTCTTCGGTTAGCTTGTCGTTCTGCTTCGGTTCGATTATTATTTACAGGTTGGCTTCCACCGTAGCCCCTCGTTTGAATCCTATTTCCAGAAATACCCTTTCCAATGAGATATTCTTTGACTCGTAGAGCTCGATCTTTCGAAAGCTGCAAAAGGGAATTATAATCTCCTTGATCATCGGTGTGGCCTTCGATCTGTACTTTCAAATCGGGTAAGTCTCCCATTATCTTCGCTAGATGATCTAGCTTAGGGTATGATTCTTGTAGAATATCCGGTTTGGAACGCTCAAAATATATTAACCCCAGACTAATCGTACTGTTCACCTCTAGAGGATCTACGGCTAGATCCATTTTTTGTTCTTTGAAATAATAGACTTCTGCATCGTACTTTATGGTCTGGTCCAATTCGATGTACCCATCTTTCTGGGTACGAATATGAACGGGTGCTCCTTTGGGTATTTCGAGTCGATAATTTCCGTCAACCGAATAATAGGTCATAGGTGGAATGTCCGGATCTTCAGACTCTACCGTAATTCTAACGGGAGTCGGTTTAGAGGATTTAGAGTTTACGATTTCCCCGGTTAGCATTACCGTTTCTTGTCCCTGTGGAGCTTCTAGTTGATAGCGAAAAATATCGGAACTTCCATCTCGGTTAGAGGAAAAGTAAAGGAACCCAGTAGCCGTATTGAAATGTGGCTGACTCTCATCAAACCGGCTATTAATGGGAGCAGGTAGCTTTTTGGGAATCGACCACTTTCGCCAATTTTTATCTTCCCGGGTACTGTAATAAATATCCATACCCTCGGACCCTAAGCGATTGGAGGAAAAATAAAGCGTCTTCATATCAGCCGATAGACAGGGATTTGTTTCCAGATCAGCGCTATTAATGAGAACCCCCAAATTTCTAGGTTCACTCCATTTGTTGTTGCCTTTTCGGAAAGAGATATACAAATCATTCTTCCCTTGTGCATCATTTCGATCCAAGGACATAATCAGTACTTGCCCATCTCTAGACATGGTCAGATTGACACTTGTACCGTTCGTGTAGAACTTTTCAATCGAAATGGGCGTAGGAGTCAACCAGCTACCATCGAGTCGTTGATAAATTTCGGAGAAGCCCGCTTGCATTCCTCCTTCGGGAGGAAACTGGTTATTGATAATAAAGCGATTGGGTTCTGGCGTAGCTGAGCAGATACTATTGGGCAAAGCGTTATTGAGCGGTACTCCAGGGTGCTCCACTTCATCGAAGAAGTCTTCGTTACTGTTCGCTACCCAGACATCTTGGTTAAACTCAGAATTGGTGACATCGCTAATCTCTGTTCCTGCCAATTGAGAAAAAGCTCGACGCAGTGCTTGTTCTCCTGCACTAGCCTGCACAAAAGCGTTTTCTCCATTTACTCGAAGATCACGCACAAAATCAGGAGCTCCGACCCGAGTGTAGTAGAGTGTCAAACCGTCGTTACTTAACACGGGAGTAATCTCGTCAAAAGTTGCCGTATTAATCGCTCCGGAAAGCTTTTCCACGGACTGCCCAAAGACAGAGATCGTTATAAATTGTATTGCCAGAATCCGAAGTAATTGGCGATTACCAAAAGCCATGCGTTATTTGGAGATTTTATTTCCAGTCTGTTTTTTTAGCCAGGGATACAAAGGTCGAAAACCTTTGTGAATGGGCGTATTATTCTACTCAATTCAATGCCAAAACGGGCCGATAAATCCATTTAAGCGTTGGCAAAGGTTCTATTTTGAGAGAAAACCAGTGTACGCTGAGATTTC